>NZ_JARWLA010000040.1:0-67487 GCF_047445805.1 Rhizobium sp. BR 314
AGAGCGGTGGCGTCGACACGCTGACGGCGTCCGCTGGAGCGACCACGGTGTTCACGCTATCGCTGACCGAGGCGAGCGGCGCCTACACATTCAAGCTCCTTGCAGCGATCGACAATGAGAGCCCGCAGAACGGCTCGCCGGAGGGGACGTTCTCCTTCGATGTCAGCAATCTGCTGCATGTCACCGATGACGATGGCAGCACGACAGCGGCTGCGGCCAATGCCCTGAAGCTGACCATCATCGACGACCAACCGACGGTGACGGCCAACACCCAGACGGCGACGGTCGACGAAGACGCGCTGGTCGGTGAAGCCACCGGCGAGACCGGCTTTGGTGGCACTGCCACCGGTAATATCTCCAATCTGTTCAATACGGGGGCGGATACACCTGCGACCTATAGCCTGTCCGGCTCGACTTCTGGCCTGCCGGCACTGACCTCGCATGGTGTTGCCGTGACCTATGCGATCACCAGCAGCGGTGGCGTCGAYACGCTGACGGCGTCCGCTGGAGCGACCACGGTGTTCACGCTATCGCTGACCGAGGCGAGCGGCGCCTACACATTCAAGCTCCTTGCAGCGATCGACAATGAGAGCCCGCAGAACGGCTCACCGGAGGGGACCTTCTCCTTCGATGTCAGCAACCTGCTGCATGTCACCGATGATGACGGCAGCACGACGGCGGCTGCCGCCAATGCGCTGAAGCTGACCATCATCGATGATCAGCCGACGGTGACGGCCAATACCCAGACGGCGACGGTCGACGAAGACGCGCTGGTCGGTGAAGCCACCGGCGAGACCGGCTTTGGTGGCACCGCCACCGGTAATATCTCCAACCTGTTCAATACGGGAGCAGACACACCTGCGACCTATAGCCTGTCCGGCTCGACYTCTGGCCTGCCGGCACTGACCTCGCATGGTGTYGCSGTGACCTATGCGATCASCAGCAGCGGYGGCGTCGACACGCTGACGGCGTCCGCTGGAGCGACCACGGTGTTCACGCTATCGCTGACCGAGGCGAGCGGCGCCTACACATTCAAGCTCCTTGCMGCGATCGACAATGAGAGCCCGCAGAACGGCTCACCGGAGGGGACCTTCTCCTTCGATGTCAGCAACCTGCTGCATGTCACCGATGATGACGGCAGCACGACGGCGGCTGCCGCCAATGCGCTGAAGCTGACCATCATCGACGACCAACCGACGGTGACGGCCAACACCCAGACGGCGACGGTCGATGAAGACGCGCTGGTCGGTGAAGCCACCGGCGAGACCGGCTTTGGTGGCACTGCCACCGGTAATGTCTCCAATCTGTTCAATACGGGGGCGGATACACCTGCGACCTATAGCCTGTCCGGCTCGACYTCTGGCCTGCCGGCACTGACCTCGCATGGTGTYGCCGTGACCTATGCGATCACCAGCAGCGGTGGCGTCGATACGCTGACCGCTTCGGCCGGGGCAACGACTGTCTTTACCCTGGCATTGACCGAAGCGAGCGGCGCATACAGCTTCACATTGTCTGCAGCGATCGACAATGAGAGCCCGCAGAATGGCTCGCCGGAGGGGACGTTCTCCTTCGATGTCAGCAACCTGCTGCATGTCACCGATGATGACGGCAGCACGACGGCGGCTGCGGCCAATGCGCTGAAGCTGACCATCATCGACGACCAACCGACATTCGTCGCCAACGCGTCGACGTCCGGAAGCGTGGATGAGGATGGTCTTTCGGCCAATCTCCTCGGCGATGCAGGAAGCGCGACGGCCTCCGGCTCGGTGGCCAGCCTATTCAAAACTGGAGCCGATACGCCGCCCACCTACACCATGTCCACCACCACCTCCGGGCTGCCGGCGCTAACGTCGCATGGGGTGGCGGTGACCTATGCGGTCACCAGCGCTGGCGGCATCGATACGCTGACGGCTAAGGCCGGTGCGACGACGGTGTTCACGCTGGCGCTGACCGAAAGTACCGGTGCGTGGACGTTCACGCTCGATGCGCCCGTCGATCAGGCGCCTGGCGCCAATGATGCAAGCAATGACGTGCTGAACTTCGGCAGCCTCCTCCAGGTGACCGACGATGACGGCAGCAAGGCAACCGCCCCGGCCAACGCGTGGAGCGTCAAGATCATCGACGACGTGCCGGCGAACTTTGTCCCGGAAGCGATCGTCAGCAGCGACAATGTTCAGGACGTCGCCGGCTCTTCCTTCATTGGAGATCTGACGACCGACGCGGCGCTCTCCGGACCCGGAGAACCTGCCGATCCCTATCCGCTGCTCAACATAGAGCAGCACGCGGGCGGCGACGGCTTTGGAGCTTTGACTTTCACCGGCCAGAATGGTTCCTTGCTGATGGGCCAGATCGGAGGTAGTGCAAGCCAGGATCTGCAAGCGAGCGGGCACAACATATACCTGTTCGGCTTCGGAACGGGCCTGTTGACTGCGACCACCGATGCAACCGGCCAGGGGCTACCGGGAGGTGCAAGCGGAACCGCAATCACAGCTGACGAGGTGTTTACAATCACCACCAACCCGGCGAGTGATCAGTACACCTTCAATATGCTTCAGCCGATCGGAAACGGTGCGGAATTGCATTTCTCCGACTTCTCCGACGTTCCGGCCGGCAATTACGCGTGGTTCGCGCTGCCCTTTACCCCGGCACCGAACAGTATACCGCCTGGACCGGTGCAGAACACGCATTCGGTTGTGTTCACTGGGCTGAAGACCGGCGTCGATACGGTAAACCCGAGCAATATTGGCGTTGGCACGGACAAGCAGGCGGTGGCGCCCGGCAAGGCGATCCGGCTCGATTTCGTCGACAACGTCGGCTCGATCAGCGCCAAGACGGCCATGGCAAACTTGACTGCTCTCCACTTCAAAGATCACTACGATGTCACAGAAGCCGGATTCACGATCAGCCAGATCAACCCGACAGGCAAGACGGTTGATGTTCGTCTCGACGCCTACAATGTGCCGACGACGGCAACGACCTTGCAGACGACCGATACTAACCAGCAGAAGATCAATGACATCAAGATCGTGACAGAAGACAGCAATGGCAACATAACCGGCACACTTGCTGACTTCACGTCCAACGGGACTAAAACAATCACCTCTGGTGGCGTCACAGAGACCGTGACGGTCGGCTTCGGACCATCCGGCGACGCCAACGGGGTGGATGTAACCGGTCTAAAGCAAATGCCCGGCGTGTACATCCTCGCCGGCTCTGCCAACGGTTTCGACCGGTTGCTCGCGACCAATATCGGCACCGTTTACAATAACAAGGACACGTTCGATATGGGCGCAGTGTCCGCCCCGATCGTTACAACAGGCTCCAACGTCAATATGGCCTTCAATCTCGCATTGCAGGACTATGATGCGTTCAACAGTGGTCTTAACGGCAACCTGACCGAAGCAGGGACAGGTACTCTGAACGTGACGCTGACGCCGAAGCCGACTGTATGACGGGCGATAGAGGATAGCCTTTGGCCGGCGGCCCCTGCGAAAAGGGCGGCCGGCTCGGCTCCTGAGTTCTAATGTGTGTGGAGGGTGTTGTGGACGAGTTGCTTGTAGAGACCAAACCACCCGCAGCCGAGCCGGAGCTGCCGTCAACATATCGGGCAATCGATGCCGGGCTTGCTGGACTGGCTATGATAGCCGGTTACTACCGCATAGCCGCCGAGCCGGCGCAGCTTAGCCATCAACTCGCACTAACCGGGCGACCTGCCCAGGCGACCGATATCGTCCGGGCTTCCAACATTTTAGGCTTGCGCTCTCGTATCCTGCGCCGCGTCAAAGCCAAGCGCCTCGCCAACATTCCCTATCCTGCGCTGATTGGGCTTAAGGGTGGCGCCTTCGGCGTGCTGGCGGTCGGCTCCGCCAAGGGCATCGTCAGGCTCATCGATCCGGCCGCCCAGATCGGCCAGGAGATGGCGATTGAGGACATTGCAGCTCTGTCCTCCGGCGAGGTCGTGCTCATCACCCGCCGGCTGGGGGGGACGGGCACCAACCCCAAAACCTTTGGCCTCCGCTGGTTCCTGCCATCGATCTGGCGCTACCGGCGATCTCTTGCCCAGGTCATGGTCGCGTCGCTGTTCGTGCAGCTGTTTGCACTCATCACGCCGATCTTCTTTCAGCTCATCGTCGATAAGGCGCTGGTGCATAAGGGCGTGTCGACATTGACGGCGCTGATCGTCGGCATGGTGACGCTCGGTCTTTTCGAAACGATCCTACAGTTCCTGCGCGCCTATACACTGAGCCACACCACGAACCGGATGGATGTCGAACTTGGCCGGCGCCTGTTCTATCATCTCTTCCGTCTGCCGCTGACATATTTCGAGACGCGGGCGGCGGGGCAGACGGTGGCACGCGTGCGTGAGCTCGAGACGATCAGGAATTTCCTGACCGGGCAGGGGCTGACCTCACTCCTCGATCTCATCTTCACGATCGCGTTTTTCGCCGTGATGTTCATCTATTCCGCCAAGCTCACGCTGGTCGTGGCGGGCGCGATCCCCGTGTATATCATCATCGCCGCCCTGATCCGCCCGGTCCTGCGCGAGCAAATCAGCGAACGGTTCAATCGCGGTGCGCGTTCGCAGCAGTTCCTCGTCGAGTCGATCCTCGGAGCGCCAACCCTGAAGGCGGCGAGCGTCGAGCCGATGATGCAGGCGCAATGGGAGGAGCGGCTTGCATCTTACGTCTCCAAGTCCTTCGATGCGGGCATTACCGGCGCGCTTGGCCAGAACTTCATGCAGTATGTGAGTAAGGTGACGACGGCGCTCATCCTGCTGTTTGGCGCCTATGCGGTGATGGATGGCGAGATGACGGTCGGCGAGCTCATCGCCTTCAACATGATCGCTGGCCAGGTCGTCGCGCCAATCCTGCGGCTCTCGCAGCTCTGGCAGGATTTTCAGCAGGTCCAGGTTTCCGTCGCCCGACTTGGCGACATCCTCAATCAAATGCCAGAGCCGACACCACAGAACCTGCTGACTTTGCCGCCGATACAGGGTGCGATTGAGCTGCGAGGGGTATCGCTGCGTTACAGACCCGACGCAGCAGAGGTGCTGCGCAATGTGACGCTGTCGATCGGCGCCGGCGAGGTTATCGGTTTCGTCGGCGCTTCCGGATCCGGCAAATCGACGCTGGTCAAAGTCGTGCAGCGGCTCTATGCGCCGCAGGCAGGACAGGTTCTCATCGATGGCGTCGATATTTCCCAGCTAGATCCCGGCTGGCTGCGTCGTCAGATCGGTGTCGTTCTGCAGGAGAACACCCTGTTTAATCGGTCGATTCACGAGAACATCGCCCTCGCTGACCCGGCAGCACCGCGGGCATTGGTGATCCAGGCGGCAAGGCTTGCCGGTGCGGACGAGTTCATCGCGCAAATGCCACAGGGCTATGACACGATTATCGAGGAGCGCGGTACCAATCTTTCGGGGGGGCAACGTCAGCGCATTGCGATCGCTCGAGCGCTCGTCACCAATCCGCGCATCCTGATTTTCGACGAGGCAACCTCGGCGCTCGACTATGAGAGCGAGCGGATCATCCAGGATAATATGCGCGCGATTGTCCGCGGCCGCACGGTGCTGATCATCGCCCATCGTCTGGCGGCGGTGCGGCCGTGCACGCGCATCGTCGGTTTGAACCGGGGCGAGATCGTCGAGATGGGCAGCCATGATGAGCTCGTCGCGCGCAATGGCGGGCTCTATGCGAGACTGTGGGCGCTGCAGTCTGATCAGGCGCGCAGCCCTGTTTTGGTGAGGGCAGCGGAATGAACGAGCGAACCACACCTCCATCTCCGCGGCCCCTCAGGCCCATCTCCAAGGATGCGGCGGAAATTACCGGCCGCGACCGCGAATTTCTGCCGGCGGCACTCGAGATCTTGGAAACGCCACCGCCGCCGCTCTCTGTTGTGATCATGTTGACGATCTGCGCCTTCTTCGCAGCTGCAATTGTCTGGTCCTTTTACAGTCGTCTCGACGTGCATGCGGTGGCCACGGGTGAGATCGAGACTGCCGGTCGTACGAAGGTGATCCAGCCACTCGATCCAGGCAAAATCGCAGCCATTCATGTCGAGAATGGGCAGCATCTGAAGGCGGGAGACCTGTTGCTGGAGCTCGACCCCGCGGAAGCATCGGCGGAGGAGCAGACACAGCGTGACGCGCTCGATTCAAGCCTTACGGAAATCACGCGCCGGCATTTTGCCGTCAAAACGGCCGAGGCTGCGCTTGAAGCCGCCGCCAAATCGGATGAAGCAAGTGCGCCTGCAGCCATTCTTGCGCCGCTGACGCAAGCCGCCACAGATCCGGAGCCGCAGATTGACTGGGGCGCCGATTTGCCGAAGACATTCCGTTCGCGAGAGTCCTCGGTACTTTCGGCAGACCTCAACCAGCTCATAGGCGCTTTGCAGAGCCTCGATACGCAGATGGCCCAGAAGGATGCGACGCGCCAGCGTCTCGAAATGGGTATCGAGACCCAGAACAGCCTCATCCAAACACTGACTCAGTTGGTCAACCTGCACGAACAAGCAGTCAATCTGGCCGTCGGGACGAAGATCACGCTCTACACCGCCAAGGAGGAACTGGAAAAATCGCAATCTTCGCTTGCCTCCGACAAGGGCGAATTGATCGAGACCAGTGCAGCGCTACGCGAACTCGAAAGCGAGAAAATCAAGACGCTCTCGCAATTTATTGCGGATTACGAGAACAAGACCGCGGACGCCGAGCGCAAGGCCGACGAGGCCAAACAAGCTCTTGTCAAAGCTGGGGTGCGCCTGGCACGCACCAAGCTCTATTCGCCGATCGATGGCGTGGCACAGCAGATCGCGGTGACCACAATTGGCCAGGTCGTAACGACGGGGCAGCAGCTGTTGATCGTAGCGCCGACAGAAGGCGTTCTGCAGATCGAGGCGTTGGTCGCCAATCTCGACATCGGCTTCGTAAAGACTGGCCAAGCCGCGGTGATCAAGGTTGACGCATTCCCCTTCACACAATTTGGCGTGCTGCATGGCACGGTCACTCACATTGCGACTGCTGCCGTCGATGAACAGGAGGCCAAGCGCGCGCTCGCCAATGCACCCGCGGCAGCCAACGCCCCGGGACTAGCTTTGGACAGCCAGCCGGGACAACCAACGAAGTTTGTCTTCCCGGTGACCATTGCTCCTGAGGAACTGGCCATGACCGTCGGCAGTTCAAAGATCCCGCTCACGCCCGGCATGACAGTGACGGTGGAGATCAAGACCGACAATTGGCGCGTCATTGATTACCTGATTTCACCGCTTGCCAAGATCGCTTCCGAAGCGATGAGGGAGAGGTGATGAGACATGGGGCTCGACCCGTCAAAGGCTCTGCATTTTAGCCTGTAAATCAGCATGGGGTCTCGACGCCGATAGGCACAGTGACCTTTTGTCGTCCCAAATACTGGTGGGGCTATTTATCAATGTCGAATCACGACTTTATCTTCAATGAAAGATCTCACACGGCTCGTTGGCATCGCATTTCCCTCTTTCGCTTAAACTCTCGTCCTCGTTCGGCTGGTCCTTTGATGCATCAATGATTGCCACGGCGGATAGTTTGGTGGAAATTTCAGACGACTTGATTGCCGTTGCTTTTCACGCCTCGTGTCGAGCAGTATTCAAGCTCGATCTCAAGCAGCCTCGTTGCCTGGGCAAGTGCATCTTCTGTCTCCGCGAACAGTCGTGATTTATCGCCCATCCTCGCTTCGCTGTAATGCCTTGCACGCAGCAAGACGAGTTCGGCCAGGTCGACGCATTCCGATGTCGGGTGGACGAGGTTGAGGCAATACCGCAAATTGATGGCGACCTCGAGCACGAATTCGTCGACCGAGAAATTCAATACTGCACCAGGCGGAGTGGAGCGTGCCAGAAACCTCCTCCAGTGTTGGGTCATTACGGTACCCCTTCTATCGGTTCGATCGAATGAGCATTCATACGTTACATCCGCTGATTCTGCGGACATTGCTGGTTGCGCGACAATCGCATTTGTCTCGGCAAGCCCCTGGAATGTCGGCAGTCATATCGGCCGGAGGAACTTGCTTTCAATAACGAAATCATGCAATTGGGCTTCGGTCCGTCTCGCTCTCAGACGTTCGTCTGACCAGATGCTGACGAAAGGCCTCGCGCGCGATTGCTGAAGTCCAAGTCTGGCTTCTGGGTAGGTTTCACACGACCTCGACAACCATTTGTCGCGAGAATCCAAAATATGTGCAGACGCGACATCATTTCTCACGGGCGATGTCACGCGCACCGTCGCGCCGTCCTCCTCAAGCTACCTTTGCAGCGAGCATCTCTTTGATGCACTCTTCGTTCAGCGCGTGAAACTGTTGCGTTGGAAAGGTATTGATGAAGGTGCGGATCGTCTCGTGAAGATCACCCCCGATTTCGCTAGGAAGGCTCAAAGTAAGGTCGGGCTGATCCGAAGTCAGGTAACCGATACCGCGCTCGAGCCAGGAGCGGATCAACGCTTCATCGTTCAACGTCCAGACACAGAGACCAACAGCCACGTGCTGCATAAAGTGGAGCTCAGCTATGTAATTAGCAAAACAGATTGAATTCCATCAATCAATCTATTGGACCGAACGTTTCTTGGGCGCCAAACTACAGCCCTAACGCACAAGATAATGGGAGGATAAACAGTGTCGAAGTGCCATATTCTGCACGACCTGATTCAGCAGCGGACAGCCTTGCCGGTTCCGGGCGTCTATGACGCCTTCAGTGCATTGCTGGTCGAACAGGCTGGTTTTGAGGCCTGTCAGGTGAGCGGTTTCGGCGTGGCCGCGGCCGCGCTTGGCCTGCCGGATATCGGCATCCTGTCGATGCGCGATCAGATCAGCGCGGTGCAGGCCATCGCCAATGCAGTTTCCATTCCAGTGATGGCAGACGGCGACACGGGCTTCGGCAATGCGCTCAACACCTATCACACCGTCCGGTTGATGGAGGCAGCGGGTGCCGCTGGCATCAACATCGAAGACCAGACCTTCCCCAAGCGCTGCGGCCATATGAACGACAAATCGGTTATTCCGACCTCCGAGATGGTACAAAAGATCCGCGCTGCCGTTGCAGCACGGAAAGATCCCCACTTCGTGATCAACGCTCGCACTGACGCATTCGCAACCGATGGCCTCGGCGCGGCGATCAAACGCGCGAACATCTATCTCGAAGCAGGTGCAACGCTGGTTTTCGTCGAGGCACCGGGCAGCTATGACGATATAGCGACAATCGTGGCGCAGGTCCGGGGACTGGTCAGCATCAATATGGTTGGGGCGCCAGGCGGTAAAACGCCTTCAGTCAACCTGACGGACCTGCGGCGTTTGGGCGTCGCCCGCGTTTCGTTTCCGGGTCTCACCCTATCCAGCGCCGGAGCAGCCATGCAGCGCGCGCTCGAGGCCCTGATACGGGATGGCGATATTGGACGCATCGCACAAGATGTGATGCCCTTCGACCAGGTGACGGCACTGGTTGGTCTTCCTGGCGAACGGGCGCGTGAACAGGAGTTCGCGGCATGAGGGGGGAGACGCTCTTCGCAAAGATCTGGAAGCGTCATCAGGTGGCTGACCTTCCAGGAGATCGGGCCGCATTGCTGATCGACCGCATGACATTGCATGAACTGAGCGGCGGATACGCCTTGCGCGACATGCGAGCCGCAGGAGAAATGCCGTCCCTTCAGCCGGATCAGGTTTTGGCGGTCGCCGATCACGCGATCAGCACCGCGCCGGATCGTGGGTCGCACGATTCCATTAGCCCTGCGGGTTCGCAAATGATCGCTTCGCTGGAGGAGAGTTGCGCCGCACTCCGCTATCGCTATGTCCGCCCGCAGGAGAAGGCGCATGGCATCGTCCATGTTGCCGCGCCGGAACAAGGGTTTGTCCTTCCCGGAATCACCCTGGTCTGCGGCGACAGTCATACCTGCACGCTCGGCGCGTTCGGAGCCCTGGCTTTCGCCGTCGGCAGCAGCGAAGTGACGACGGTATTGAGGCACAGTGCCCTTATTGTCGAACGCCCCAAGACATTGCGGATCGATCTGACGGGCCACCTGTCGGCGCAGGTTTCGGCCAAAGATGTCGCCCTGCGCCTTCTTGCCCTGCACGGCGTGAAGCTGGCGCTTGGCTATGTGATTGAATTCTCAGGACCCCTCGTTGGTAGCTTGTCCATGGAAGGGCGCATGACGCTCTGCAACATGGCTGCCGAAATGGGAACGCGTTATGCGCTGATCGCACCTGATGAGACGACGTTTGACGCGTTGCGCCGCTCTGTGCCCGCAAGGCCAGAGCAGATCGAAGCGGCAATCTCTCACTGGCGGACTCTGAAATCAGATCATGACGCGGTCTTCGAGCGTGAATTGGCACTCGATGTGTCGAATTTGGTTCCACAAGTCACATGGGGCACCACTCCCATGCACTCGGTAGGCATACCGGACAGCGTACCGGATCCGAGCGAAGCGGGCGATGCCGCCGCCCAAGCCGCTGCGAAACAAGCACTCAACTATATGCGACTTGAGCCGGGGCAGCCTATCAGTTCCGTTCCCATTGACGCAGCCTTTATCGGCTCGTGCACCAATGCCCGCATCAGCGATTTGCGTGCTGCCGCTGCTATCCTGAAGGGTCGCAAGATCTCTCCTGGTATCCGTGCCATGTGCACACCCGGCTCGATGGCCGTGCGGGCCGAGGCCGAGGCCGAAGGGCTCGACCGCATCTTCATCGATGCCGGATTCGAGTGGCGCAAATCAGGTTGTTCGAATTGTGGAGGTCGTGAAGGACCGATCTGGCGGGATCTCCGCGTGATTAGTTCGACAAACCGAAATTTCGAAAACCGCCAGGGGCCCGGCACGCGGACGCATCTGGCCAGCCCCGCAACTGTCGCCGCTTCGGCCGTGACCGGCCGGATCACGGATCCGCGCGCCTTGTTAGGTGACCTGTAGCATGGCTCATCCCTTCCTTCGTCTGAAGGGCATCGCACTGCCGATGCCGCGTGACAACATTGATACCGACGAGCTGATTCCGATCGCTGAGAACACGCGGACCAGCACAAAAGGTTGGGGCGACGGATTATTTGCCGCCAAGCGTTATCTAGACGGACTGGGCCATACGCCGGATCCCTCGTTCATCCTCAACAAGCCGCCCTATTACCGGGCCGAAATCTTGCTGGCGGGTGCCAATCTTGGATGCGGCAGCTCGCGCGAGAGTGCGGTATGGGCCTTGCGCGACTTCGGCATTCGCATTGTCGTTGCCGCCAGCTTCAATGAGACATTCAAACGAAATTGCGTCGTCAATGGTCTGGCACCGCTGATCTTGCCGCGAGACGACATCGAACGCTTGTCGCAGCAGGTGACCGCCGATCCAGCACTCGGCATGTCTGTCGATCTCCTGGATAGCGAACTCTGGATCGGTGGAGCGCGAGAGCAAGCCGGAACGATCCCATTTATCCTCGATCCGTTCTACAGAACCCTGCTGACCACAGGCCAGACAGAAGACGACTTGCTCGGTGGGCTGCGCGGCGCGATTGATCAGCGTCGTACCGAAATCACCAAAAGCCAGCGCTGGCTCGCCTCATGAAGCCTTGGTGCCGGAACCCGGCGCCCTGGTCGCATCGTGCTCAAGGCACAAGGCCACAAAATTCCCGAGGACGGGCGCCGGATCGCCCGCACGCGCCACGACAATGATCTCGGTCAGCAGATCGGGTTCTGCGAGGGGACAGTAGACGACACCGTCACGGCGCACGCCTGACAGGACGGCTGGCACCAGAGCGATGCCGAAACCTGCGGCAGCGAGGTTAATGGCCATCACATATTCAGGCGTTTCCTGCGCGATTTTGGCCGTTGCGCCGAGACGAGCAAAAGCTGTAGCGATGCGCGTCCGCATCGCTCCGGGGCCGGATCGGCCATGCGGCAGGACGAGCGGTTCATCAGTAAGATCGGCCAGCGTGATGGCTTGGCGGGTGGCAAGGGGATGGGTGTCCGGTATGGCGCCGACCAGTCCTTCGCTGAGGAACGGCCAGGATCGCAGTTTTTCAGTCATCGGTGCGGGCGCACGCATGAGTGCGATGTCGATAAGCCGTTCCTCCAACGCGAGGACAAGGTCGTTGGATCGTGCCTGAATAAGACTGAATTCGACACGCGGCCAGCGTTCACGCGCCTCTCTCATGACCAAAGTCAGCCGCGACGCGAAAGAAACAGTTTCCGTCATGCCGATGGCCAGTCGCCCCGTCAAGCCGCGCGCAGCCTCTTGCGCCGCGAAGGTTGCGATCGGAACACGATCGAGAATGGACTGAGCCTCGTGCCAAAAAACAGCCCCGGCTTCAGTCAACTCGATGCCACGACCAACCCGGCGCAATAGAGCGGTTCCGAGTTCATCCTCCAGCGCTTTGATCTGCTGGGTCAGCGCCGATTGCGACACATGAAGCCGCTCGGCTGCCCGGGTCACGTGACCGTCTTCGGCGACGGCACAGAAATAGCGAAGATGACGAAGTTCCATATCGATCTGCATAACTTATCAATTTGGCCAAATCAATCTATTGGACAACGCATTCGCCTGACGAAACACTTGATTGTCAAAAACAGCGCCAAAGCGCGGAACGGGAGGAAGGCTCTTGGAGAAGAAGGCGAAAATCATTGTTGCGCTCTGGTTATTCCAGTTTGTCAATTATCTCGATCGGGTGGCCATAAGCTTCGCTGGCCCGTTCATCATGGCTGATCTTGCTCTGGATCACACCGCGTTCGGCCTGGTGTTGTCGTCGTTTGGCATCGGCTATTTTCTGGCTCAGGTTCCAGGCGGAATGCTCGCCGACCGTTGGGGCGCAAGACCATTGCTCATCATCGCTCCAATTTGCTGGGCCGCCTTCACTGGGGCCACCGGCTTAATGGCAAGCGTGGCCGGCGTGATGACGGCACGTCTCTGCTTTGGCCTCTCGGAAGGAATATCAAATTCGGCCTGCTACAAGCTTATAGGTGATCATTTTGATCCTAGACGTCGTGCACGAACGATCTCTGTCTGGCTGACAGCCTTCGCGGTCGGCCCGGCTGTAGCTGGTCCACTGGTTGGCACAATGATTCATGCATATGGATGGCGCTTCGTGTTCGGCATGCTGGCAGTGCCTGCATTGTTCGCAGCACTTATCAACGCCAGCTTCATTCCTACACGTACGCCATCCCAGGCAGGACCTGCCCAGCATCATTCGAGCCGTAGCTTTGGTCCGGCTTTGCGCCAGCCTGCTCTCTGGGTCATTTCGCTGGCCTATTTTGCGTTCAACATTGGTTATTGGGGGTATCTCGGCTGGATGCCGAGTTACCTCGCTGGCGCTCATCACATTGATGTCAAGGCATTTGGGCTTCTTGGCGGCATTCCCTATGCCTGCGCCTTCGTCGGGTTGCTGCTGAGCGGATGGCTCGCAGCGGGACCATGCCACCGCCATCGACCGCAACTGCTGCTAACCTGCCATTTGGCCACGGCTCTCGCGCTCTACCTGACCTATCAGGCCGAAACGTTGCCGATGGCACTGATCGGTCTGTCCGGCGCTGCTTTTTTTCTCTATGGCGGCTTGAGCCCATTTGGCGCAATTGTTCTGGATCTTGCTCCCGCCGCGTGTCGCGCGGCCTATTCTGGCGTGGTCAACACTGCAGGCCAGATCGGTGGCGCGGTGGCCCCCTTTGCTGTGGGGTTCTTGGTCGATGTCACGGGCAGTTTTGCGGCAGGCTTCGCCTTCATGGTTTGTGGCCTTGTCGTGGCCGCAGCGTGCCTCGCCGTCATCACGCGGATGCCGACTGCGTCGAAAGGCGAAGTACCTCCAGTGCTGCCTCATGAGACCGGTAACTATGCTAGAGTGGATACGAATTACTAGTGCCGGTTGGGCAATCACCTTGCCGAAAATTTACCGGCTTTGGTTAGATTCGCGCTGGTTCTCATTCTGATGGATCGCCTGTCGGATGATTTAGGTGCATTCTTGACGTTTGGGCATAAGGCCGAAATTGGAGGTGATCCGGACTGGTGTATTGAACGGCGAGAGGCTGCTGCTGCTGCGACCTCCAATTTGAGGTCGCAGCGTATCAATGAGGTACGGATCGCTCTGCTATGCGCGATTTCGTCACTTAATGATTATGGGACTGCTGGAAGCCGGCCACATCATACTGAGATACGCTCTTCGGATTCGTGGAGTTCTGCGGCGCGTTGCCGGCGTAGTGTGTTCCCGCGTTCCCATCTGGGTTGAAGGCCGAACCCGGGGCAGTGCTGGCGTGGCCCGGCGTGGCACTTCCGGTTTGAGTGGTGCCAATCGTTTGACTGGGCTGACCCGTCGTCCCTGTTACGGTGTGGACGTTGCCGGCCAAAGCCAAGCCGGTGGAACCTATGAGCAAGGATAGGCCAAGCATTGTCGGCGTGACGAGATGTTTCATGGTGTTTTCTCCTAAAAACATTTAGGCTGCGAGGAGTGAACACTTCGGCCCGCGATTTATTCGCTAGCGTTTTCATTCTTTCACCCTCTGCATAACCGGCTCAGTTCCGCGTGGAACCAACAGATGGCGCCTAGCCGAACTGCGCGCCTGACTCGCAGTGATCTATTTGGCAAACTTTGCCAACATTGATTAACCTGCTCACACTGCGGAGGCTCGAATGGCAACGATGAATGCATCTCTTGCCGGCGCTGTGAAAGATTGGGTCGAGGCGCAAGCAAAGACTGGGCGGTATTCGAATGCTGGTGATTATGGCCGCGACTTGATTCGTAGGGACCAAGCTCGCAGCGATAAGATTGCCGCCATGCATCGTTTTGTTGATGTCGGTCTCAAAAGCGGCGTCGGTAGCCGATCGAAGAATGAACTGTTCGCTGCGGCTGTCGCGCGCGGAGAGACAACGCGCGGCAATCGCCAATGCATTTTAGCTTTCAGTCGAAACGGAAGAGGATATCATTGCGATCGCCGAACTAGGTGTGCGCATGTTCGAAACCACCCGGGCTGGACGGTATCATGATGACTTGTTCGCTGTGCTTGATCTGATCGCTGCCAGCCCGCGAATGGCTCGTGATCGAAAAGAGATCTCGCCGCCGGTCAGAATTCACCCTTTCAAAGCCCGTCTTATTGTCTATCGGATTGATGAGGGCAGAACAATTTTCTTGATCCGAATAGGCCATGGACATGCAGACTGGGTCTGCGGTTCCGTTTAGGCCTTGCTGAGCGGACGAATAATCATCGTTGTATCAGAGGCCTAAAAGCGGGGCCGTGACGTGTGTCAGACTATTTGCCATTATTTAAATCGCTGTACCCTATGAGATTTAATTGCGCGGCCCGCAGTGCTAATCTCATCAAGAGCTAAACCTTTGTGCAATCCGGCTACAGGCAACTAGCAATTTCATCGGCTAGGCCAGGTCTCTTGAAGTGTTGCTCCTCGTCAGAACTGCCGGACTGGCTGCGTTGGTCAAGGCATATACCCAGCGATCGAGCGTAGTAGATTGCACGGTACGACTAAGCTGTTGCTGATAGTGACTGGCTCTGGCGCTCAAATACAAGAAGGTGTCGGCCTCTGGCATTTTTGTCCCGCCCTGGACCAACTTCGAAAGCACCGAACTGTATCGCAAGGGAAGCCAAGGGGAATCCCTCAAGCTCGTTAGAATGGGGCTCGAGAGATGTGATGACGGGGTCAGCGAGTGATATCAAGACGCTCGATGTGGTCATCGGCAATCCCATATTTGGACTCGCTGTGCGAATACCGGCAACGTTTGGCGGGACGGCGGAAAGCTGTTTATGGAGCAGCGGCCAATCGGAGTAAGCACTCCGCGGTAGCATGTGTCTGATGCGCTGAAGGACGCCGCAGGATCTATCGTCTTTTCGCTTAACTCGCTGTCAACGCGGCCTCGGGAACAGTAGTGCCCCAATCGTTCATCGCAGAGAGCACATCCTGAAGTGAAGCGCCGAGCGGGGTGAGTTCGTATACTACCCTTGGTGGGATTTCGGCATAGGCCGTACGCTTCACCAGTCCGTGCTGCTCGAACCTGCGCAGACGGTGAGTAAGCGTGTGCGCGCTAATGCCCGTCAAAGCCCCACGCAGCTCGGTAAATCGCTGCGGCCCGCGCAACAGTTCGCGTATGATCAGCGTAGCCCAGGGTCCGTCGAGAAGGATCAAGAACCGCTCGACGCCGCATTGCGGCAGAATTCTCTCGTTCATCGGATTTTCTTCTATTAGTGCATTTGACGTAACCGATGCATAGAATGCACCAATGGACATCCAATTTCCATAGCCAAGAAGGAGAATCTGATGTCTTACGTTATTCACGGCGCCACCGGCGCTCAGGGCGAGCCGCTGTTTGCACGCCTGCTTGCCGCCTGTAAGGCCGTCGTCGGCGCAGTGCGCAATCCCGCGAAGCTAAAAGGTTCGTCGGCCGTTGCCATAGATAATGGGTCGGTTGACACCCTGACTGCTGCCTATCGCGATGCCGATGGCGTTTTCGTTCACCTGCCGCAAGCACCGGAGCCGGTGCGCGTCCAATACGCCCAGAATATCGTTGCTGCCATCGAGGCGGCAAAGCCGAAGCGCGTCGTCGCCTCGACCAGCGGCGTCATCATTGATCAACCCGGCACCGCGCTTCAGGCGCCCGATGACAGCGCCGTCATGATTCTCGTAAACGGTATCCGTCAAAGCAGCGTCTCTCATGCAATCCTTGCACCGCGCCTTTATCTCGAAAACCTGATGTTGCCGGTGGTTTTCGAAGCCATCAAAGCTGAAGGCAGGCTACGCTATCCCATCCGCGCTGATTTTCCCGTCTCTTGGTGCTCGCACCTCGACATCTCAGAGGCGGCCGAGAAGCTACTGGCCGATCATGCAGTGAGCGGCATCGTTGGCGTCGGCCAGTTGCCGGGGGTAAAGGGCGCTGATCTGGCCACCAGCTTTGCAGAGCAATTCAGCACGGCCGTCTCCTTCGAATCGCTGGCGCCCGACGAATTTGGCAAGCTGATCGAGCCGATGTTCGGCCCTGCTGCCGCCAATGTCGTCGGTCTCTACACGGCATTGTGGGAAGCCCCCGCAAATGTCATCGCCGAAGAGACCAGCGCGCAGCGTCTTCTGGGGCTAACGCCACGTAATGTCAGCCAATGGCTCGCAGAAGCCCTGGGCTGATATCGCACCCCCTCCATCCCTGGTTGATGCCAGACGAAGCGCTGGAGCAGCAGATCCGTCGCGGCCCAGCGCCAATTTTCGGATGGGCCGCTAGCTCAGCCTCAGCGATTCCAATGAAAGTCGCTACGATAATTCGATGGCACGGTTCCAAGCTGTGCCGTGAACTGCTGGCGCTTGGATAGCACCGTGGTTGCAACGCCGCGGCGACCTCTGCTGCAAATTCCGAGATTGGCGGTTCTGTTGCAAAAATTCCGCGAGGCTAGGGCGATACGTTGATTTCCGTTGTCGCGCATCCCGCATCTTCAAGATGCCGGACGAGTAAAGCGACCGCTTCCGCCAACGCGCCGATCCGATATCGAAAGCTTGCGCAACAATGCGTGCTTCTCGATGGACATTGCCCGTCAGGTTGAAGATTGCCGCCTGGCCCTTGCCTCAGGTGCGTATGATCTCGAAACCTTCGATTATCGCGTAGGCTGTTTTCTATGCTTGAATCATCTCACTGATTTGATCAATTGTTTCAGCGCTTCACGACAGGCTTCAACGACGTTGTTAAGATATTCGATCTGCCGTTGCGCCATAACCTATTTCAAAATGGATTATCTCAACAGGGTAAGGTTAGATCAGGCGCGTCGGGCGGAACTCAACGCGTTGCCTGCGGCAGGGTAGGCAGGTAGTTCCAGATTCGAGCGAAAGTCATCGCCCACATAGTCGGTGTCGACAATTGCACGCCGCCGCAATTCGGGCAGCAACCCGTTCACCAACAAGTCCTCCTGGTCGGGATTGCCGAAGCCATGCAGAGAAACTACGTCGAGAATTCCGGCCCGGAAGCGCTTTTCGATCGCATCGGCAAGCTGCTCCGGCGTGCCAGCCGCCGACCAATGGCCGGTCTCCTGTGCCTGGATGATGAGTTGCCGCAAGGTTAGCCCCTCTCGCGCATAGCGTCGGAAGACTTCCACGCGTCCGCGCCGTCGGTTGATACTGGTAATTTCGGGCAGCAGAGCCTCCGGCAAAGGCTTGTCGAGCGACAGTTCGGAAAGGTCAAGATCACCGCCAAGCATATCCGCTAATTTCAGGCGCCCTTGCTCGTAGTCAATCTGCTCGTGTCTCTCCTTCAAGCGCCTTGCGACATCCGCATCCGACTCGCCAATGACCGAGTGGAAGGAGTTCATAATCAAAGGCAGTCCCACCGCGCGTCCAAAGCTTGTCGCCCGCCGCCGCAGTTCTGTGGCAAAAGCGATGGCATCCTCCAGTTTGGGTTGCGAGGTGTAAACCACTTCGGCGTATCGCGCGCCGACGGTTACGCCTGCCTCCGACTGTCCTGCCTGGAACTGTACGGGGCGCCCCTGTGGCAACGGCGGCACATTGAGCGGGCCGTCGACCTTGAAGTGCCTACCACGATAGTCGATGGGATGGAATTTCGCGGGGTCGATACCGATTGCGCCGGAAACTCTTCGCTCGGCCGCGTTGCGTTCATTGGCATCATAAAGTGCGTTCACGATTTCGATGAATTCTGCCGCTCGTTCATAACGTTCCTCCGGGCTTGGCAATGTCTCGCCAAAATTCTCTTCGCCGACCGAGGAGGTTACTGCGTTCCAGCCTGCCCGCCCGCCGCTCACATGGTCGAGCGTACCGATCTGGCGGGCCAGATTGTAAGGATAGTGAAACGTCGTGGAGACCGTGGCGACCAGCCCGATGTGAGAGGTAACTTGGCTCAAAGCAGCAAGCGCAACGATCGGTTCCTGAATTCCGGCGGTTCCCGCAAGTCCGGCTGGATCAATCTGGAGCAGGTCTGCAGTGAACAGCCCGGTGATCTTTTCCGCCTCAGCCTTGCGGGCGAGTTCGACAGCACGTGTGATGCCCGCAAGGGAGCTTGTGTCGTTTCCAGCAGCAATGACGCTGCTTGCTCCGGTGAGTGTCTTCAGGCGTCGGGTACGATTGTGGGTCATGGCGAATTTCCTTGGTGGCGGTAAGCGCCAGGCGGAGCCGGTGGTGTGGGCTATGCTTTTCGAGGTATGCGGATGTGGTTTGTGCGTACCGGTAGATCACGGGTTAATACCTCAGGAGAGGGGCCCGCGAGCACTGGGGAGCTGTGATGCTCCGTCACCAGAAGCGCCGGCACCCCAGCTCCTTTGCGCGTTGGGCAATGGTTACGCAGCATCGCAATTCTTTCTCGCGCGCATCAATCGGGCGCTTGTTGAGGAAGCTCGAGCGTAGGACATTTGTTCGCATCCGGCTTAGTGGCGTTATTAATATCTATAATCTGTAGATTTAATTGAATATTGATTCGAGCAATGACCTTTTAATCGTAGATCGCGCAATGAAAGATTATGCTATGTGGCGCCCTCAAGCGCGCATAGCTAGGGTCTTGGAGAGCGACTAGTCAATTGCCGGGAACAGCTTGCGATCGCGATCAGTGTGCCTCGTGGCTCGTTTCAGCCTCCGGCGCTTTCTGCACTCGCTCTGCCTTAAGGTTGAACAGGCAGTTGAGCAACACCCCGGAACTCGGCGATAATTTATGCTAGCGGGCAGTCCGCCGAACCGATAGTGCGACAGCCAGCACAACGCGTAAACCAACCGCCGCGCTGCAGACGCGTTTGCATCTCTTCTGCGATATCGAAGTGGCGCCTGCCTCCGGCCGCCCGTCAAACAACGCACTTGCAATCGCAACCAATGCTGCCGGACCAGCAGCACCGCCGACCTAGAGGCCGGCAGATGACATACCCGATCCAATGCCCATTCCTTTGCATCGGTACCGGCTGCGGTGGCAGTCCACGTGCCACTCTTTCGGTGGGCGCTGAACATGATAAAGGTATTTCATGCCTTGATTAGTGATCAACATCCCTATGGGTGATACCAGCGTACAGCTGCCTAAACCCTGCTTTCGGCCGACGACATATGTCGCGCGGCAGAACTGCACGGACCGATGAAATGGACTAAGTCGCTGGCAGCGCAGGAAAGCGCCGAGCGCTGCCAGCTACAATCGATCACACGCCGCTGCTCGACAGGATGGCGGTGTCCGGCACGATGATGGCGAAGCGGTCGGCGAGTTCGGCCAGAGCTGTCTGGCGAACGATCTCGGCCGGGATCACGCCCTTTCCATCAACGAGCGGCAGGTCGCGTGAAGCGGTTGCATTGGCGACGACCGTACTACGGTAACCGAGATCAAGGGCTGCCCGCGTCGTGGTGCTTACACACATATGTGTCGCGAAGCCCGCGATAATCAGCTCCTTGCGGCCGACCTCTTGAATTAGATGATGCAGATTGGTGCCGGCAAAGGCATTCGGGAGCGACTTGATCACCACCTTCTCATTCTCGATCGGCAACAGCTCGGGCATAATTGCCGCATAAGGTCCTTGCGGGGAGAAGGCTGCAGCTCCAGGCCGCCCATGATGGACGACATGAAAGACCGGGACACTGTGGGTTCGTGCCAGATCGAGCAGCTTTGCCGCTTCGGCGACGGCGGCTTCTATCCCGGACAAGGGAATGGCGCCGGTGACATATTCGAGCTGGTGGTCGATCAAAATAAGAGCCGAGCGATCAAGAGCGCTCGGGGTGAGGGGCGCTCCGGCAATCTGAAGCAGGGTCTTTGGAAGGGTCATCATTGGGGTCTCCATCGGTTTGAATGCCCCGTTTAAATAGCCCGTTCCATTTCGTGCGATAATTCAGTATCTATTCTCAATGGCCGACAAAAAACGCACAGCATCGCTCGATTGGGAAGACGTCCGGTATTTTGTGGCGCTCGTCCGTCACGGCACATTGAGCGCGACGGCTCGAGCCTTGCGTGTCAACCACGCAACGGTGTCGCGCCGTCTGGCAAGTCTGGAAAGCGTGTTCGGACAGCCACTATTCGAACGCCGTCCAGAGGGCTTTGTTCTGAACGAGGCCGGTCGCGCCGTGCTTGACGAAACCATTGTCATGGAAGAGGCGGCGTCTGCGGCATTCAGGCGCCTTGAAGCCGGCACGGCAACCGCCGGGCTCGTTCGCATAACCGTTGTTCGAAGCCTAGCTGACGGCTTTATCGCCGAACGTCTGGGGCAATTGCTGAGGGCACACCCGCAGCTCGACATCGAACTGATTGCAGATTCCCGAAACCTGAGCCTTGCCCGGCGCGAAGCAGATTTGGCTCTCCGCTTGGGACGACCTGCCAAGGGGGAGTTGCTAACCCGCCGCGTCGCGACGCTCGAGTATGGATTCTACGCTTCGCATGCCTATGCCGCCCGCGTCGCTGCGGGCGAGACGCCGATTTTCATCGGCTTCGATGTCGACAGCGAAGCCGTGCCTGAAGCAGCCTGGGTCAAGCGCAGGTTTTCCGGGCGACGGTTCGCACTGCGCAGTAATAGCCAGACGGCACAGGCTGCGGCGGCGGCCAGTGGATATGGCGTAGCGCTGCTACCCGATTGGCTGGCGCACTCCAGGCAAGATCTCGTTGTTCTCGACATGGGAGAGGCTCCGCCGCCACGCGAGCTGTGGTTAATCATGCGGCCTGATATTGCTCGGATTCCCAGAGTTCGGTTGGTTGCGGATCATCTCATCGATATGTTCGAGCGCAGTACAAGAAACCAGATGCCGTAATGGGTCGGCAGAGGTCGCCATAGCATTGGCGCCCCCATTGTTCAGTTGTGACAAGACCTCGACGTGCCGGCAGGTGTAACGAACAGGCGAACCAAAACGAACAGGCTTCCGATAAGTGTCGCAGCACCAATGACCAGAAACGGGGCCTGTGTGGCCACAGCGCGTGGAAGGGCATTTGCGACCAGCGGCCCGGCCATGCCTCCCAATCCCGTTGTGACAATGAACACCGAGTTGGCAGTGATCCGCTGTGCTGCAGGCGCAGCTGCGTTCATTGCCGCGGAACCGAGCGGATAGAGACTGAACGCTGAAGCGCCGAACAGCATGGCAATGATCATGATACAACTGGTGCTGCGATCTATGCTCGCGGCAAGCATGAAGGAAGTCATTGCCGTCGCCAACAAGGCGGTCGAAAGGCTGGTTCCGGTACCAAGGCGATCGGAGACGCCACCGGTCACCGCGAGGCCCAGCATCCCGCCGATCATCGCCATCGCCATGAATATTCCGGCAAGAGAACCATCTTTCAGGGCTGCTGTCGCAAAGAGCGGACCCATCCCGTAGAAACAACTAAGGCTGATGCCGGCCGCCAGTCCGACGACCAATGCCGCCGACGAACTCTTGAGCAACGCAACAAGATCGCGGGTAGCACCAACCGGCGCCGTTGCCATCATGGCAGGTTTTGATGGGAAGCTGCTCCACCAAAACATGCAGGAGACAATCAGCGCCAGCGCACTCAACAATGAAATCGTGGGGATCAGGCCGGCAACAGCCGAGCCGGTTGCCTGAGCGGCATAGACGATGATCATGTACAGTGCCAGCAACCGCTGCCGATGGGCCGGCGCGGCAATCGTGTTCATTCTGCTTTCAATGAGCAAATACAGTCCCGCTATCGCAGCGCCGGCTCCGATGCGAGCAGCGGCGAAAAGGACAGGATGCCCCGGAAGTAGAAATGACGCGTTCATCGCAGCGAAGACGGCAATGAAAATTATGAAGCTGCGTCGGCACCCCATGCGCGTGACGAGCGATTGCCCGGC
Organism: Rhizobium sp. BR 314; assembly: GCF_047445805.1. Taxonomy (NCBI): domain Bacteria; kingdom Pseudomonadati; phylum Pseudomonadota; class Alphaproteobacteria; order Hyphomicrobiales; family Rhizobiaceae; genus Rhizobium; species Rhizobium sp. BR 314. Next base: position 22,697 of record NZ_JARWLA010000040.1, read on the forward strand.
CAGTCCTCCGAGAAGTACACCCGTATAAAGGCAAGCTCCAAATAGCGCAATTGTCCGCGACGAGAGTCCGTCTCTCGCCCAGCCAAGCGGCAGGGAGGTTGCGAGAATGCCGTTTGCTGCCAAAAGGACGGCAACGAGGATCAGAAGTGGGGTGGCCGGTCTCGACATGTCTCTCTCCGTCGGCGTTCGCTGTGGACTAGCTGACGTGGTCTCGGTGTCCGAGGAAAGTTTGAACACCCAGCAGCCTGCTTCAGACGGATTAGTAGGAGTGATGGTGCTGCGCGCGAATTCGAAAACTTCGCACAGTGCGCGATAGAATTTGCACAAGGCGTGAGTGGCTCATGTGCTGCGAGCATGAATAACCCACGTCATTCTCGACCGCTTCAGCACCGACGGCGAAAGCAAAATCGGTAAGTGCTAACCAGATGGGTGAAGCTTGATCACGACGGTCTGTCTGAGTGTTAGTGAAACGGGCATCCGCGATCCAAAGGAGTCAGTGCACCAACGAATTGAGATCCGTACGTAACATCAAGTGCATGGCGATGGTTACACTTGTAAAACGGGGGAAGTTGCGGTCATGACACGCCGATAGCGGTAGCCCGATGAAGGCGTGGTGGAGGAGGCCGCCGAACTCCTGCAGCGATGCCGAGGCGTTCGGCGCGCGCAAGCTCACCGCCTCGCTCGGAACTGACATCTCAAGCGACGCGGGTTCCCATGCGGTCGTGGAGGCGCTCCCACTGAATATCCGGTATTGGCGCACTTCGCCCGAGATTCACATTGGATCGAGATCAACCGTCGGGCCACCTTATGATGTTTGGGGTCGATCTGGCAAAACGTCTTCCAGGTCCTTAGAGTTTTGCTTTCCGAAGAGATCAACTTCCGGCCGAAGCTATTCAGGCGGCATTTTCTCAGCTTTACGGCCGAGCAAGACGCTTCGATCGTCGTGATGGAGGCTGGTGCGAGTGCTCATTGCAGGGCGCGCGATGACGAAGCTGGGCCATGAAATACGACTGAAAGCGCTGCAATACATGCGCCCGCCGCGGGAGAACGCGACTGAGACGCAAGGTCAGACTATCACAATGGTCAGAGGTTAAATTGTTTCCATCATTCGACAGTCGTGGCGAACCGAATGGAGCTGAATTTGACTATATTTGGACCTGTTTACCATCCTCGGCGCAAGTGGGGCCGATGATGAACTTCAAGGCAGCTTTCCTTCTTATCCCGCCCGTGGCAATTGCGATGGCCGGGTGCAGCAGTGTTCCTCTTAAGGACGCAGGCACATTGTCAACATATAGGAATCTTGGCCCCGCGACAGGAAATACGAGCAAATCGCGAACCTTTGTCGATAAGAATGAGTTGATCAACGTTCGCACTGTCAATATTTCTCCGACAGGCTATGGGTTTGACGCCGGTGCGCAAATCAAGGCCCCGCAAGATCGGGCACTCGTTTCGAATGCAATCAATCGATCTCTCTGTATCGCGCTCAGTAGCAAATATCAGATCGTCCCAATTGACCAGCCGGCAGATCTGACCATCAAGGCGGTTATCAGCGATGTCGTTCCAACAAACAAGGCGGTCGCGGGAATATCGAAAGTGGCCTCTCTCGGATCCAGCGCCGCCATAGGGTTTGGAATACCGCGTCTTCCTATCGGGTTTGGAGGGCTAGCTGTAGAAGGCGAGGCGATCGATGCCTATGGCGTTCAACGCGCTGCAATAATTTGGTCGCGAGGAGCCAACTCTTTCACGACCGGCGCGCGTCTATCGGACGTTGGAGATGCATATAGTCTCGCATCCAGCTTCGGTGATCAATTTGCAGCGATGCTCAAGGATGGAAGGCCGCCCGGTGACTTCAAGATCTCCTTGCCATCAACGGATCAGATTAAAGCTACGCTGGGTGGGCGGCCTAAATATGCCGCCTGCGAGGCATTCGGCGGCACGAAGGGACTCATCGGTGTAGTCGCCGGTGGGTTAGGGGCACCACCATCCTGGACGGATCGCGCAGGCGTTGCCCCAACGAAAGTGCCCAACATTCAGTAGCATCGCCACACCGCAGGTGACGACTTTCAAAAAGGTCTCTACTCAATTGTCAAGATATCGGCGCAAAATTGCATGCGCGTATAAGCCATCTTCTCAGAAGGTTGCTGTATCAAGCGAGGCGATATGCCTAACAGGCTAAAATCGTTCATTCTTGTATCTATTACGGTCACCGTAATGATGACATCACTTCTAAGTGGACCGATCTTCATGTTCATATTGAAATATCATCAGGTGATAACGCCTCTATATTCATCTCTGTACGTAAATATGGAGAATTATCATTCTGCTGGATCTCATTTGTCTGATGGAGAGGCCATAGGCTGTGAGTGATTTATAGCTGAATATCATGTCAAAATCGAAGCGGATTTTTTGTTAGGATTCTGTAAAATATGAACCGTATCTGCATTAAAAATTTCAGACATCAGCGACAGAAATTGGAAGGTGGCGGATTGTCGGTCTGCAGCATAATCCTCTGCCTCTTTGTTTTGTTCACTGTCGTTATCTCTGTGTTTTTCGACTTCTATCTTCTCGAAGTCGATAGGTGGACATCTGCTTTCCTTCTCATTGCTACGACCGCAGCCGGTCAACTATGCCTGTTGATTGGTATCATCTGTACAGGCAGCAGGCCTGAAAATGCATCGCGCCCGTTTAAGTGGTTGCTGATAATTGCGATATCACTGGCTCTTGGATATTTGGCCGTCATATCCGGGCAGAGCCTGGGAGAGCCATTGCTGAATCCGGACGTCATGATCTTTTGGGCTTTACCCTCATAATTAAATGATGGTGACAGTTGGCGTGCTGGACCACACCAGGTAAGTCGACGAGGACAATGGAGCAGCACGCAATGAGCTACGCCGTTCTTCGACGGATAATATCTTTGATGCTGCGAGGGCTGGTTCTTGCGAGCGCCTTCTGGTTGGCGGGATGCGCGAAGCAAGAGCGTCACCAACTGATCGGCGAGGTTGGCATCAGGGCGCCAGATGAGGCGATTCTCGCCAGCCACGAGGTTTTTATTGTCACCACCCGCGCCCACGTCAATGATCTGCACGAAGTCTTTTCCGGCGCACGCGCACCAACGCCGTTCTACGCCATGACCAATGTCACCGTGCCAACCATCCACAAGGTGGGCTACATCGAGCGTCCGAGCGATAGCTTGGCCAATCCCGCCAAATATTTCACCGCGACTGGTGTCGCCCGCTATGGCAACAGCAAGATGTTCTCGAGCGCTTTGCGCAGCGAGATTAAAGCGCGGGGCGGGCGGGTGTTGGTTTATATACACGGCTTCAATACTCAGTTTGACGACGCTGTTTATCGCATCACGCAGATCAGTCAGGATGCCAACTATAAAGGCGTGCCGGTGCTGTTTACCTGGGCTTCAGCCGGCAAGCCGTTCGACTATGTCTATGACACCAACAGTGCCATGGCCGCGCGCGATGCGCTGGAGGACACACTGCGCTTGGTGGTCAGCTCCGGCGCCACTCGCGTTGATATTGTGGCTCACTCGCTCGGCAATTGGCTGACGATGGAGGCGCTGCGCCAACTCGCCATGACCAATGATCGTGATCTCTCGGGCAAGCTCGGCAATGTGGTGTTGGCGGCTCCTGACATCGATGTCGACGTGTTCAAGAGCCAAATGCGGCGCTATGGCAAGCCGAGCCGGCCGTTCATTGTGCTGGCGTCGAACCGGGACCGTGTCCTAGACATGTCGAGCTGGCTCGCCGGCAGTAAGCCGCGGCTCGGCGACTATCTCGACACAAAGGATATCGCCGACTACGGCGTGGTGGTGGTGAACATGTCCGATATCAAAGGGAACGACGGCCTCAATCATTCCATTTTCGCCGAAAACCCGACCATGGTGAAGTTACTCGGCATTGACCTCAATAGGGATGATGCGGGCCGTCTCGGGGACGGCACGGTGACCAGCAAAGTCAGCAGTCTTGCGACGGGGAGCGATGGAGCCATAGCTCGGGCTGCCAGTGTTGGGATGAACGCTTCAGCGGGTGTTCCACGGTAGACGTGCGTCAGCGAGCTCGGTTCACCAATTTTGCGGAACTGGCTCCTAGTTTCATTGGCTTCCACGCGATCGTCACTGGCGACTGCCAAATCTTTAGCTATGAAGGCCCTTCTCTGCAGCGGCGTGGGTCTGGAGGGCCTCAAACATGCTGTCTTGGGTTCCGGTCCCTGTTGGTCGCAATGCCCGGACATCGCTACGCTTGATCTCGCCGCCATTCCCATCAGAGCTGAATGACGATCCGCGTGCCCTCGGGGCCACTTTCAAGGCTCACTTTGCCGTGATGATTGGTGATGATCTGCCTTACGACGCTCAGGCCAAGCCCAGCGCCGGTACTTTTCGGTGCGGCGCGATAAAATGGTTCAAAAACCAGTTCCTGATGTTCTACCGGAATTCCCGGCCCTTCGTCTGACACGACAATTCGTCTGTCCGCCGACACGGAGACGGTGATCATTCCTGCATTGCCGCCATGATCGACAGCATTGCGAACGAGGTTAGTGATCGCTCTAGGCAAGGCGGAAGGGCTACCCTCGTAGGAAAGGCTCTCCACGTCGGCCTCAAGCGAAATCTGGTAACCTGCGGAAATTGCTAGCGGTGCGAGATCCGCAACGACAGTGCGCGCTATCTCAACCAGATCAACCGTCTCCTTGCTGTCGATCATTTGATCGTGGCGTTCAAAATTGAGAAGCTGTTCCGCGGTCTCGGCCAAACGAGCCATATCGTCCAATAATCGCCGCCGTTCCGGACCGTCATTCATGCCGTCGATCCTTGTCAGCATGATTGCAATCGGGGTTCTCAGCTCATGCGCGGCGTCGATCAGGAAACGTTGGCGCTTCCTTACTTCATTTTCCAGGCGTTCAAGTGCTTCATTGAAGCCGACAACAAGTGGAGCAACTTCATCGGGTATTCCTTCGATGGGGAGGCGCGCTCTATGATGAGTGAGATCAATCTCCGCCGCCTCTTGCGCAACCGCACTCACTCGTGCCAGAGAATGTCTCACAATTCTGGGAACGGTCAGACAAACGGCCAGACAGGCAATCGCAATCAAAGAAACGTAGACCGGGAATAGTCTGAAAAATAGTGCCAGAAGCGGCCAGTTCTTGCCGGAAACGCCGCCGAACATGATCCGTAGGCCGCCCTCCGACGTTTCAATGTTCTCGATCATCGCGACTTCGTTTGTGAGGAGAGAATTTTGGATATCGGCAGCATCGAAGTAGTGCACAAAATGAGTAAGCGCAGCATATATAGCTGGAGGCGAACCATAAGATGTGGAGGCGCCGTCCGCAGTGGCGGCGACAAACCATAATCGGCTATTCTGTTTCTTGAGCTCCTCCAGTTCCGGCGTTGCGATTAGAATCAGCCGCCGTTTGTCATCGCGTGTGATGGCTTGGGAGATTGACGAAATAATTCTGTTCTTCATGACGATGTTCGGCGACATCATTGCGATAGACCAGATGCAGAGACCGATGATGATTGACGCTAGAAGCGCGATGATGATCAAGCTGAATTGCCGGCCGTACTGCCACCGGGGGAGCTGCGTTGTTCTGTTTCTTGAGCTGTCGGACACCTATCTCATTCTTCCTTCATGAGATATCCGACACCGCGGATATTGTGGATTGTCACGCCTGCATTCGCATCTGCCAATCGTTTACGCAGGCGAGAAATGTGCGCATCAAGGGTGTTGGACTGGATCTCTTCCTCGTAATTGTAGACGGCCGCTTCAAGCGTCGATCGGCGGACCGTCATATTTTTCCTTTTGGCAAGCGTTACAAGAACGGAAAGTATGCGCCGAGGAAGGTCAAGCGAAATGGCGTCAATCGTTACGTTAAAATTCAACGGATCAATGACCATTCGACCGATGCTAATGCTGGGCTCGGCAATCTTGACGGGGCGCCGCAGCACAGCGCGCAGCCGCGCCATCAGCTCTTCTGCCAAGAAGGGCTTACCGAGATAGTCGTCCGCACCAAGGTCCAGACCTTCAACGCGCTCCAGCGGCTCGTTTCTCGCCGTCAACACAATGATCGGCGTCTCGATCCCCGATCGCCTTAGTTGGGGAATAAACGTCAATCCATCTCCATCAGGCAAGCGTCGATCGAGAAGAATCGCATCGTACTCTATTTGAAGTGTCAACTCGCGCGCGTCGCGAAGATGCGTGGTGTGGTCAGTGACGACACCATGCTTGCTTAAGACCGCTGATAGCCCAACAGCGAGCTCCGTCTCATCTTCGACCAGCAAAAGTCGCATCGCTCTGTCACCTCCACCGTCATTGTCTTGTCGGTCATGAACATTGCGACAACATGACCGTGGTGGAGGGGGGCGACCGCCAGATTGCAGGCGCCTTGGGCGATGAGCGTCCGGTGAGCGGATTTTGCTGAACGGGCCAGTTCGGCGATGTTCTGGGACTAGAGCCAGCATTGGTGCTAGCATTGATAACAGATCGGGGAGGTTGGCATGGCCCGCATGGAGATTATTTCCGGCGTTGAGCGTGGGCGGCGATGATCGAAAGAGGCTAAGTTGGATATATTGGCGGAGGCAGATCAGCTCGGCGTGCGCATTGGGGATATAGCTCGTCGGCATTATATCCATCCGGGTCAGATCCGAATATTGCGAAAGACAATGAGCCACTTTAGTGCGTCGCCATCGTTTTTCGGTGCAACTGATGGACGACCTAGGCCTCGAGCAGAAGCCTAGCGTTTTGCTGGCGCCGGTGTTTATCAAGATCTTGCTCCGAAACGGTCGCGGTTTGAAAGTTCCAGCAGACATCGAGCGACAGATGCTGGCATCCTTAGTCGCCTGTGTGGCGGCATGATCGGGCTTTCAGGAAATGTGCGGATTTATTTGGCCTGCGGGAGACTGACATGCGGCGCGGCATTGGCGGTCTGTCGGCGCTCGTCGAAGCGATCATAAAGGAAGCGCCGGGTCGTGGCGCGATCTTCGGATTCCGCGGCAACGCGCCGACCGAATTGAGCTTTTATGCTGGGTTGGCCCAGAGGTTCTGCTCGTCTCGATCGGGGATGGTTTCCCTGGTAGGCGCCGATCACGGCTCCGGCTGCGTCGCCGACACCCGCGAGAATAGGCGACCGACTGAGAATTTGCCAAAACATGCCTCATGGTAAGTCAAGGTTCCCTCACGCGGAAATCGGCATCTGGTCTCAAGGCCGAAAGGCACCCTAACCATTTGTAGACGCAAATGCTGGTGGGATTATTTCTCAACACCCAATCCACTTCCTTGAATGTCAAGCGCCCGCGGCGGATCGAAGATCGTAATCAGCGGCCGCGGGTAGACCTGTGCGCCTTGGCGCCGTGGACCGCACTGTCGTAACGGCAGCTGTTGCGAAACATCTGCAACCGGATGACTTCGCCCGACAACTTGGCTCTTCACGTGTTGATTGAGATCGTCGCTGCAATTGCCTTTGCCCATAAACGCCTTCTTGCCTCAGAATTGGGAAAGAAGCCGCGTACCAGTCTCGTCACTTTTGAGTTTTGCGCAGCCAATTCAATGTCCTTCTGAGGCTCATAAGTCATGCTCCCAGAAGGATCACTCCCCCCGAAGTGGCCAATCAAATTAGATGTGTACGCCATAATATGAGAAAAATGTAGTTATTAGACGGGGATTGATTCATCAATAAGCGATGTACTAATCATAAATTCAGTCAGAATAAATGATAATCGTAATTGACAAATCCGCGGCAGGCAGTCATCGTGCCGGCATATCGAAGGGAATGGGTTGCGGGAGAGAAGAGGGGATCTATGGCACAAATCTCTGAGGCGGCGCCGGTGCGGGCCGGCTATCGACACGATGACCAAGTCGTTGCTGCAACCTATGCGGCTATCCGCAAAGCCGGCATAGATTTTGCCGTCCACCTGCCTGATACAATTAACTATCCGCTGATCCGAGCACTGGATGCTGATCCGGATGTGATCTCGATCAATTGTTCGCGTGAGGATGAGGCTGTTGCTATTGCCATGGGAGCCTACCTGGGCGGTCATTGGCCGATCCTTCTAACCGAGGGTTCAGGACTGGGGCTGGCTGGATTGGCCCTCGCCAGGGCAGTGGTGCAGCGCACGCCGATGCTCATCCTTGCCAGCCATAACAGTGCACTTGGTGAGAGGCATGACTACGGATCGGCGACGCGACGCGTGACCGAGCCGCTGCTGCAAGCGCTGACCATTCCCTATGTCGTTGCCATGCGGGGTAGTGATATCCCGATGCTGGTCCGTGAGGCGCAGATGACGGTTCAAGGCGACAGACGTCCCGTGGCGATCCTGCTGCCACGCCACTCTATGCATGAACTTGAGGAAGATCGGACATGAACCGAGTTGAAGCTCTGGAAATCCTGGCCAAACATCGAGGCGACAGTCCTGCGGTGACGGGTCCCAGTTTTGGCGGAAGAGTGCTCTACGCCATCGATCATCGACCGGCGACTATCTACAACATGGAATTGGGCTATCCGACGGCGGTCTGCCTTGGACTTGCGCTATCGCTTCCGGGCGAGAGGATCTATGCGGTCGAAGGCGATGGGTCCATGCTGGCGGGTCTGGCGACACTGACCACAGTCGGCCGCTTCCGGCCTGAGAATCTCGTCATTCTGGTGATCGACAACCGTGCCTATGTCACGACCGGTTCGATCGCCTCCGCGACATCGACGGGAACCGATCTCGTCGCCATTGCCAAGGGGTCTGGCATCGCCGAGGCGCATCAAGCGGAAGATCCCGTCGAACTTGACCGGGTGATGGCGCGGGCTGCCTCCGGGAAGGGACCATTCTTCATCGTTGCCTCGATCGCGCAGGAGGACATGCGCGCGGTCGGTAAATCGGCAGCGATGCCCTTCGATATTGTCGAATCAAGCATCCGCTTCCGCCGCACACTCGAAGATCGAGGTCTGGTGCCGCCGATTTGGGCCGTATAGCGCCCGTCGGCGGAGGCGCGTGGCGCAAACATCCATCAGAATCCAATACTCATTGAAAGGGAGGTATCCATGAGTTTAATTTATCGTCTTGCGACCGTATCGCATAGGTCGAGGGAGTTTCTGGCAATCGAGGTCAACGGCACGCTGTATGAACTCGCCCTTGGTTATGAGGCATTCAAGGCGGCCAAGGGTCGTCATGATTTCTTCAAGGCCCGTCACAATTACACCATGCTCGACCTCTTGGAGGAATGGGACTTGTTTGACGCGGTTCTTGACGAGGTTGCGTCCTTTTTGGTCGAGCCCGGCACTGATAGCCGAGCTTACGCCTATGCCGAAAATGAAGTTTCATTCTTGCCGCCGATTCACTATCCGGACAAGGTTCTGAATGCCGGTTCCAATTTCTATGATCACTCCAAGGAGATGGGCGCTGCACCGCCCGACACAACAACACAGGAGCCATACTTCTTCTACAAGGGACGTAAGGACACCCTTATCGGTCATGGAGACAACATCCGTCTGACGCCTCGTTCGGGCTATGTCGACTGGGAGGCCGAACTCGCCGTCGTGATCGGCCGGAAGGCAAAGCGCGTCGATCGCAAGGATGCTTACAACTACATCGCGGGCTATACCTGCTACAACGATGTGTCAGCACGTGATCGCATGCGGCGTTCGAACGAGACGTTCGACTATGATTGGTTCTCAAACAAAGGGAACGATACGTTCGGTCCGATCGGCCCGTATATTCTGCCCCGTAAATTCATGCCTGACACATCGGACATCAACATCAAATGCACCCACAATGGTGATGTGGTGCAGAGCTTCTCGACGAAGGATATCATCTTCGATATTCCACGCCTGGTCGAGACTGCAAGCTCTGTTACGACCCTCAATCCCGGGGATGTGATTGCATGTGGTACGGGTGCCGGCGCAGGCATGGCGCACGGGATCAAAGTCGGCTGGAACGAGATGCATAAAGTCTTCGAGCATATGTATGCAGGCAAGGCTCGATTGCTGAATGCGGGAGATACCATCGCCGTCGAGATCGAAGGTATCGGTCGTTTGCAGAACCAGGTCCTGCCATCATCGAACTAGAAGCCATCCCGCTTGCGAGCTGCATGGCTCCCTGTGGGCGCATAACTTGAATTGAAACAAGCCGGCGCTGAAAGGAAAACGGGGCACGCTCACCGTAAGATGTGGTGATGCCCCTAGTTCGTTTCGGCGCCGGTCCGCATGAGCCGCTTTGGTCTTGGAGGTTCATTGACATCATGCGACGAGCATCTTGATCCAATGCGCAGGGCGGCCTTCGGCATGACCGCCACCGAGCACAAACGATGACATGTAGATCGCGTGGAGCCCAACGGCGATTATCCATCTGCATCCCAGGAATTGTTCGTGGTGAAAATTCTTTCACAGGTTGTGACGTCAGCCATCGGAATGAAGACCGACCTTGTCTAGTTTTAGTGCCTCAGGTAGAGAAACTAAGGCAGTGGACGAATTTGGTAAGGTAGTAAATTGAACCAATCTAGGTCCGATCAGGGCGACGGGTCTTCGCAAGCGACCACGTTTGGTCAAGAACAGATGGCGGCTTTCGGTCGTGAGCTGCGGCGGTTGCGGATCGATCGCGGCTGGTCGCTCCAACGAATGGCGGCCGAGAGTGGTGTTAGTGTAGCCGGGATACAGAAAATTGAGAGCGGCACCACAAGCAGCCCGAACTTGCAGACGGCTGTCAACCTCTGCGAGGCACTCGGTCAAGAGTTGACGGATCTGGTCACGGCTGCTTGTGCAGTGAAGACATCCATCGACGTCGTGACTGGAACAGCCGCTGCGACTGCGCACGGGTTGACCGACCTTACGGAAGATTTGAGCGAGCGTCGTCTTCAGTCCCTGGTCATCGCGCTTGGAACCGAGCGCGATTTCGAACTCACTGATATATTGCCACCATCGTTTATGTATGTCTTGCAAGGGCAGGTCACTGCCCGTTTCCAAAGCGGACGGGTGGTGCGGCTGGACGCCCACGACGCCATCCACTTGCGTGAGGAGCTACCTCTTCGGCTTGAAAGAGCTGGGGAGAGTGCGGTGGTAGTGCTCCTTGTGTCGGACAAGGGGCTTGAGTGATGACGTTGACGCCGAAAAAGGGAATGGCGGGCAAGGGCCCCGAAAGCGCTCCGTTCAGCGATGATGTGTCAGACGATGAGATGATGAAAGTTGGGCGGCGACTGCGGACTATGCGCAACCGTCATGGATTGACCATTGCCGGGCTCGCGGAACTGTCTGGCGTTCCTGCAAGCACGATCAGCAAGATCGAGAATGGTCGGTTAAATCCGAGCCTCGTCAATGCCATTAATCTTGCGCAGTCTTTGAACGAGAACCTGGGGTTTCTTATAGGGCGCTATCGCGATCCGGAACAGGTTGAGGTGGTAGTGCGGGCTTCGGATCGCCAAACGATTGCCTATGGGGAAATGCGTGTCGTCCTTCAGGACTTAAATGGAGCTTTCCCCGCGGGTGTGCTTGAAGCACGTGTCGGCATTCTCGAGCCAGGCGCAAGGTCCGGAAGCAAGCCCATGCGCCATGTTGGCGAAGAGCTTTGTTATGTCATAGCGGGCCGTGTTCGCTACAATGTCAATGGGCGTGAATATCTTCTATCCGCCAATGACTATATTCAACTGAAGTCGGAATCGCCGCATTCCTGGAAGTGTGTTTCCGAGCAGGGGGCCACCGTCATTTGGGTGTTCTCGGACGGGCTGTCTTTCTAAGCGGGATTCTACGCCTTGCAAAGTATACTGCGTAAATATCTCGATTGGACGAATAGCATTCCTAATCATTGGTAGTCGCGATCAACGGTCATGCGTTTTCTGCTCCTCAGATCCAGGGGGTAGGCTTTGACCACAATTTAGCTGAATCTCTCGCGATTATTGCTCATTAGATGAAAAATCCCTTCGCACGACGTTGTTCTGGCAACCTGCCATGCCGGGGTGTTTGCAATGAATGTTTCAAAGAGGAATATTCGTTGACTTTGTGAAAATGCAATGTACTAATCATAACGATCTAGGCCGAACTAGCGAGTGTCATGCGACCCTACAGGAATTGGTCGGTCAAGTTGGGCGTGAACTTCGCTTCGTCATTCGGCTTTGCTGTTTTGCGGAGCGCTGTCGTCAGATCTTGGAGGTAGTTGTGCAGGCAGCCAGCAAAGGGAGAGTGCATTTGATGCATGGATCGGACACAGCCACATTGGCCGCCTCTCTACCTCGTCTCGACGGATCGGAAAGCGTTGTTCCCGTTCGACACATCGGACGCTGGGTGTCCGCCGCCCTCGTCGTGTTTCTGGGCGGGGGATATCTTTATCTCTTGGCGACCAGCAGAAACATGCGCTGGGACGTGACATACGCCTATCTATTTCATCCGGCTGTTATGAACGGGCTATGGCTAACAATCCAACTCACAGTGGCCTCTATGGCGCTGGCGATCGTGACCGGCGGCGTGCTTGGATCCATGCGGCTCTCACAAAACCCGGTGTTGCAATGGGTGAGTGGCGCTACGGTCTGGTTCCTCCGTGGTACGCCGCTACTGGTGCAGCTACTGTTCTGGTATTTCCTCGCTTCACTATTCCCGATGATCAGCCTGTCGGTACCCTTTGGACCAACTTTGTTTGCAGTTGATACCAACAGTCTGATCGACCAGTTTGGGGCAGCCATACTTGGCCTTGGATTGAACGAGGGCGCATACATGGCTGAGATCTATCGCGCTGGCATCCTGTCGGTCGATGGCGGGCAGACTGAGGCCGCGCAGTCCGTGGGAATGTCCCGCGGCCGACTGATGCGCCGGATCATCATCCCGCAGGCAATGCGATTTATCATACCGCCCACCGGCAATGCGACGATCTCGATGCTCAAGACTACGTCAGTCGTGCTTATAATCGGTTTGCCCGATCTGCTGACATCCGTCCAATTGATCTATGCTCGCAATTTCCAACAGATACCGCTCCTGGCTGTCGCCTGCTTTTGGTATCTGGTCTGCACCACCGCGTTAACAATCCTGCAAATTCAACTTGAACGACATTACGCCCGCGGCACAAAAGACGCGAACGGCCTTCGATTGCCGCGTCTAATCTGGTTGCTGTTGAAAAGCGGACGTGCCTCTAAGGAGAATGGTCTGTGAACGTAATAACGGAATCCGCAGCCACTATAATGGACCTTACCCCGATGGTGATCGCTCGTGGGGTTGAGAAATCGTTTGGAGCGCTTAAGGTCCTGCACGGTATCGATCTAGACGTCATGCCAGGCCAAGCGGTCTGTCTGATTGGGCCGTCTGGTTCGGGCAAGACCACCTTTTTGCGCTGCATCAACATGCTGGAGAATATCGATCGGGGCCTGCTCGCGGTCGATGGAGAGCATGTCGGTTATCGCATCGGCAAGCAGGGTCGGCTATGCGCGTTGAACGAGACGGAGGTTTGCCGGCAACGACGCAATATCGGCATGGTCTTTCAACGTTTCAACCTGTTTCAACATATGACCGCGCTTGAGAACATTATTGAGGGGCCGGTCGGGGTATTGAAGGAAAGCAAGGCCGCCGCGCGAGATCATGCGATGGATCTCCTGAAGAAGGTAGGCTTGGCGCATAAGGCAAATGCATTTCCCGCAGAGCTGTCGGGAGGGCAACAACAGCGCGTCGCGATTGCGCGGGCACTCGCTATGCGCCCCAAACTTATTCTTTTCGATGAGCCAACCTCGGCGCTGGATCCTGAACTTGTGGGCGAAGTGCTTGACGTCATGCGCAAGCTCGCGCACAGCGGCATGACCATGGTTATCGTCACCCACGAGATTGCATTTGCCCGAGACATTGCAGACATTGTCGTTTTCATGGATGGCGGATGCGTCGTCGAGAGTGGGCCGCCGGCCGAGGTGTTGGGGAATCCCAGAAATGAGCGAACGAGAAAGTTCCTGCAAAGTGTGCGGGGTACGAGCGATGCCCGCGCAAGCTAGCACGTCCAGCCTTGGCCACGTATCAAAAGAGTTACAAGGAGCATTATGGCCGAGGATAAGATAAACATGCCCGTCGATGATGGCACCGGGGAGCAGTCCTTTGAGCTGACAAGGAATGTCAACTACCTGTTGCGGCGCGCCCACACGCGTGCGGATCGGCTGTTCGACCAGGCCATGCAGAATGTCGGTATCACTCCGCGTCAGGCTGCGGTCCTCTATGGTGTCAGACGCTGCGAAGGTGGAAGCATCAGTGACTTGACGTCGTTGACCGGCATGGACCGAGGGACTCTCTCCGAAATGGTGCCTCGGTTGATGAAGCGCGGCCTGTTGGAAAAAAGGCTAGCCAAAGACGATGGCCGTGCAATGGCGCTCTATCTGACGAGGGAAGGGGCGGAGCTGGTGGATCTTGTGATCGCGCAAACCTCGGCCTTGCAAGCCCAGGTGCTGGAGCCGTTGCCCCGGGAGTACCACGAGCTCTTCATCAAAATGCTCTCGTTGCTGATTGGGCTCACTGTCGAGACCCAAAGCAGAACGAAGTGGGCGGACGACGCGGGCATCTGAAAAAGCCGAGCAGTTCATCAAAGTATATGGGAGGAACGGAAATGGAATTACCGTTGGTGGCTCGAACGCGTCCACAATCGGGCGTGCGAAAGATGATGGAAATGACCTGGGGGCGGACCGATGTGGTCCATCTGGAGGTCGGGGAGCCGGGCTTCGATACGCCCGATCATGTCATAGCCGCTGCAGCTAAGGCAGCACGGGACGGCAAGACGAAATATTCCCCAACACCCGGTCTGCCGGAATTGCGGGAGGCGGCGGCTGCAAAGATCCGCACGGTCAACGGCATAAACTGCCAGACGTCCGAGGTGTTGGTCTCGAACGGTGGAGCAAACGCCCTTTTCGCAGTTTTGGGTACCGTGCTTGGCACCGGCGATTCTGTTCTGTTGCCGAACCCGGGCTGGTCCAACTTCACCATGATGGCGAAGGCATTCGGTGCAAACCCGCGCTATTACGATCTCAAAATTGACAACCGCTACCAGCCCGACATGGATCAGCTTGAGGCATTGGTCGACTCCTCCACGCGGGCGCTGATGCTGAACTCGCCTTCCAACCCGCTCGGTACCGTGATGGATCGCAAGCAGGCCGAGGAACTCTTTGCGTTTGCCGAAAAGCACGATCTTTGGATCATCTCGGATGAATGCTACGACCAAATCGACTTTTCCGGTCGACATGTCAGCATCGGATCGCTCGAGGCCAGTCCCGAACGCGTGATCTCCGTGTTCAGTTTCTCCAAGGTCTACGCGATGACCGGCTGGCGCGTCGGTTATGCGGCGCTGCCAAAGCAAGTCGTGAACCCGATGCTGGGGCTTCTGCAACCCAGCGTCATGTGCGTGAATACGCCTTCTCAATACGGTGCGCTCGCAGCGCTCGAAGGATCTCAGGATTACCTAACATCCTGGCGGGACGGCTACCGCTGCAATCGCGATCTTGTGCTTAAGCGTATCGCCGGGTCACGATATTCGGCGATGACACCCGACGGAGGTTTCTACGTCTGGCTGGATGTGTCTGATTTCGGTCAGACATCCGAGGCTTTCGCCTTGCGTCTGCTTGAACAGTGCAATGTGGTGGTTACGCCAGGCACCGCGTTTGGAACCAATGGGGAAGGTTATGTGCGCCTATCGCTCGCAACAACAGCCAAGCAACTTGAGCTTGGACTGGACCGATTGCTGCAGGCTTAGGGCAACTTGACCGCCCGCCAGTTGCGGTAACGGCGCCGAACTGGATCCATTCAGCATCACGCATACCTTCGGGTATGCGTTTTGTTATGACGGTTGTCGGGTTTTTCGTACATGTTCCACGGACTTCGGTATCGCGGACAATTCGGGGACATTTCAGCTAGCGAACCACTGCGCATGTGTTTCCGGAGAGAGCTTATTGTTCCACCCGCAACCGCAGGCAACCAACAGTTCTCGGTATCGACGTCGCAGCTCCAGATGGAGTTTCTGCGGGAGCTTACGCGGCACGGTCTGGGTGAGCTCACTATTTGCGATCCGCAGGAAGGCATCTGGGCGGTTTCTGAGGCGCTTTCCACCGCAGGCTAGGTTGCAGCTTTCACGTTGCGCGCAATGCCCACGCTCATACCTGCAGGAGTGGCTGCTGCGCGGTGTCAGACTTCCGTAGTGATGAGCTTTGCCCAGAACCCGCTCGAAGCCGTCGTCGAAAAGTTGTGCACCGCAGCCGATCAGATCGCGTCGAAAGCGCGGAGGTTCGCTGCTCTCGTGGGTGCTGCCGAGGAAGATGTCCTTGCCGGCTTGGCTATTGCCAAGGAGGACGAGACAGAGTTTCGCAGTAGTAGCGTGATTGGGTGATCATATGGAGAAATCAGGCAAATGACCGCGGCGGTCGGCATCGTTGCAAAGGACGATACTATCTCAGGGCTTCTCGGCGTGTTGCTTTCGAACAGAACCACGAGCGTGGCTATACAGTGCTTGCACTGCATGACGCTGCAAATCATTGAAATAATGAGGATGATCCCTTGATCAACTATCCAGCTGCAAGTTGGCCCGCTCGCAGGTTTGTCGAGATAATTCGGCGACCAACAGAACTACAACAATATCGAGAAGACTATCTGAAACTGTTGGAGCAAGCCGCTCAAAAATTGCAAAAATCCCGAGATGGAGACGCATTCCGAGCGCCGGGAAGGCACCAAAATGCGTCGTCCACGTGCGCGATTACTTGCCGAAAGCGATATCAACAGCGGAAGGTGGCGGCGGATAGGCTGAGGCAGGTGAGCCTACAGGCGTCACAGCTGCTGCATCAGCCGCGCGGAAACCCAGTCCCCACTTGGCGAGGATCGCCTTGTAGGTCCCGTCTTTGATAAGCTTGTCCAGGGCTGCGCCCATTACCTTTGCAAAACCGGTGTTCTCACCGGCAATAGCAATGCCGTACGGTATGTCGGGATATTGTGGGCCCGTTACCTGGAGCCGCCCTTCGGACAATTTCGCCATATAGACGAGCGGCGAGGAGTCGGCATAGGTTGCGTCGGCGCGGCCGGTCGTCACTGCCTGGAAGACAGAATCGGAATTATCGATCGTGTCGATGTGGATGGCATTCTTACCCTGTTTGACACATCTGTCCGATACATGCTCGATCACCTGATTGTAGAGTGAGCCTTTCAGCTCGATCATGTTGATCCCGCAGATATCGGTAAGGCTATTGATGTTTTTTGGGTTTCCGGCCCGCACGAGAAGCTGGGCGCCCGTGTTCTCGTAGACGATGAAGTTGACCTTGGCGCCACGCTCGAAAGTAACGCTCATCGCTGCAATGGCCATGTCGAAGCGCCCGGCTTCCAGGCCTGGAATAATCGAGTCGAAAGCGGTGTTGGTGAATTCAACCCGTTCGCCAACGACGGCGCCAAGCGCGTTGCCGAGATCGACCGAGAGGCCTTGCGGCGTCTTTCCGTCATCACCATAGAACTGCTGCGGCGCATAACCAAAGGTCGAAACCACCCTGAGTACGCCACGATCCCTGACAGCCTGAGGCAATTGAGCATGCAGGCTCTCATCTTTGGCGGGCGTGGGGATATCCTCCGCTCGAGCTGGTACGGCAACCAGCACAGCAATGCTTAGCGCGCCGGCAATCCCCTGCGCCAGTTTGGGTATTCCGAAATGAATGGTCATGACTTTCCTCCTCCTTGTTAATGAGCACACCGTATTCACTGAAGATTCAACGCGACTACGTCTTATGAGGTCGAGGCAGATTGAACGTGCAGGAGGCGCTTGAGCCTCCTCCATCGCAAAAAAATCGGGTAGCGAGAAGAACTATTTCATGGCGCGGAGGCACAGGCTTCCAGCGCGTCGTTCGGGTTAGAAAAGCAGCCCTTTGCGAAGCATGCCGTGCACACCCTTTTGGCCGTTGACGGTCTGGGTCACGCGGAAATCAACGGCGAAGGAGCAACTCATATAGGCCTCGGCGGGTGCCCAGCCAGTTCGTTCGCAAATGAAGTCGATCATATCGTCCAATGCATCTCGCATTGCAGCGTCGAGATCTTCCTGCATACCCATTGTCAGATAATGCGTCGGTGTTTCGGCGCGCGGGAATTTCAGTTTTGGAGCATCGATGCCACCGCCCTTGTGCAGGATGAAGGTAAAGGTACCGTCGAGAGACGTCTCCAGCGCTGTTCCGCAAACCTCGCCGTCGCCCTGTATGCCGTGCCCGTCGCCGACCATAAAATTTGCCCCTGGAACCCAGACCGGCAGAAATAACGTGCTTCCCTCGACCAGTTCTCGGTTGTCCATGTTACCGCCAAAGTCTCGCGGCTCTTTTGTCGACAATACGCCGTAGTTTGTACGGGGGCCGGTTGCCATTATTCCGAAGAACGGGGAGAGCGGCAGTTCCGGTCCCCATGGCAATGCGCAGGTTCGCTTTTCGATGTCGATCGGAATGAAGCGAAGGTCACCAGACTGAAACTTTCCAGGCAACGTGCCGCCCAGTGGACTGAATAGACAGAATCCCCAGTCCATGCTGGGTTCGATTCTATCGATGCGGATCTCCAACATGTCACCCGGCTCGGCGCCCTCGATGGCAACGGGGCCACTGATCATATGCGGTCCCAATCCAGGTGCGACGGCGCCAAGCACTGACCTCACTGCCGGCGGAATTTGGTACCCCAGCTCAGCTGGCGGATTGATAATCTCATGACCGGAGAGGGTTTGGATCTTCACCGTATCTCCCGATCTAACGGTGAGTACGGGCGGGAAGCGGCCATCGAGCGTGCCGCGGCGGATTGTTTCTGGACTTGCGGCGAGATGGTGGATGGTCAAGGAACGGCCTCCGTCTGTTGATCAGATTGTGTTGCACCTGTGTTTTCATGTCAATAAGGAAATGATGTTTCTGTATTGAATATATGTAGTACGCATCGCAAAATACAAATATTATGTTTATTTTGAAGGGGTATATCTGAGTTAATATAAATTATACGACGCTTATTGGATGGGGGCGTGTGCCAACAGCTTCAACAACTGCGTTGCCCGGGACAGGACCGCAGGCGGTCATTGCGCTGGGCGCTGTGAATGAATCCGACCTTGGCGCCTCTCCAAACGGAGCGAGTTCGGAATTTCGGTGCCAAGATCACGTACTTGAGGACGGCAAGCCTCAGGCGACGCTCTTCGACGCCTCAATCAGCGCCAAAACCTCGTCAACGCTGTACACGTCGCCGAATTGCTGGATCATGTTTTCCAGTGCTGACTGATGTTCTCGATCCGACAGCGCTGCGGTGCCGTCGGAAATAATCACCGGTCGGAAATCCAGCATCATCGCATCGCGAGCAGTCGACTCGCAGCAAATATTGGTTTTCGTGCCGACGATCAGCAAGTTGCGGATACCGATGCTGCGCAGCACTCGCTCCAGGTGCGAGCTACCGGGGGTGAAAGCCGAATAGCGGTTCTTGATCATCTGTATGTCTGCTGGTTCGACAATCAGCCCTTGCGCAACGCGCTGGCCGGGAGCATCGGGTGCCATGGATTCAAGCGTACGAATCTGGATTTGATCGGCAACGAAATGGTCGATGAAATTCGACCATTCGCTGCCGCCGTTCCATTTGCGGATGGCGTGGGTGACCCAGATTACCTCGCCTCCAAGTTTGCGCATTCCGGCGTTCAAGCGATTGATCGGCTCTATGATGCCGCGCGATAGCGGCACTTCGGCGGGTGCACCTTCGTCGCAGAAGGTACCCTGCATATCGATCACGACGACCGCGGTTTCCGATGGCACCATATGTTGGAATACATGCAGCTTGCCGCGGCGTTTTATGACGCGATCTATGATCTCCTGACGAATGCCGACACTGTGCATATGTTATCTCCTTGGTATTAGATCAGAAACCCAAAGCATCCGAGAACGCCTGTAGTGTGTGGTTTTCTCTTTTCGTGAGGTCCACTGAAGGGCAGATCGGCGCATTTGATTTAACGGGGTTGCTACAAAGGCAGCTCTGAGTGTTGAAGAACTGCGTTTCCGGGAATATCCAGGCAGCGAGCTTTGCAATCGTGAGGGCGCCGTGAGCGGTTTGCCTTAGTCCAGCTGAAGCCGAAGGGACTGCCTGAGTTTTCCCCGAATGGCTCACGATAGGACCAGCGCGTCCACCAGCATCTGTTCGCCGCGCTCGCTTGTTTCCGTATCCAGCAGCTCGGCGCAGTTTGGACAGCAGAAATGTCTGAGGAACACGCCAGGAAGCGCTGTATCATAGCCACCGCCAGGAATGTCGGCTAAGGCCACCTCGGCAACGATAGTGCCTGTTTTCCAATGCGCGCCTGCCGCTCCGAGCGGAGTGTCACATGCCACGCAATATGCCTGTCCGATCCCGCCCGACGCCTCGATCGCCACTGTAGGCAGAATGAAACTATTGTATTTCCTGCTCATTTTGCAACTCCACTGCTCAACCGGATTTTGCGGAGCTCCGAGCGCCGCGCCGTGGTGGCGACCAAATCGACACCGGAAGCGGCACTGACCACGCCGTAGATGTCGCGAGCAGCTTCGTCGCTGATTTGGCCGGTCTCGACATCCCGATGGACCAGGGACGGGTCGCGTCGCAACGGATCGCCATAGCCGCCGCCGCCATTCCAGCGCAGATACATCGCTTCGCCTTCATTCAGCTGGGATAAGCCCCAGGAGATTGGCTGCCGCTCGCCTGCCATTTCTTCCAGACTGCGCGCGGTCAGATGCGCCGCCGCGCCGGGCTCAGCTTTGCCAATGCGAATGTAGCGGTTGGGTACCCCCGGATAGCCGCCGGCAAGACCGTCCGACATCGGATGCCTCGCTCCCTTGCCGGAAATGACGAAGCCCATGCCACCGTCGAGCGAACGATGCGGAACGAACGCCATCTCGCCTCCGGTCCCGCCGCGATATTCGCCCGGACCGCCGCTGTCTTTTGCGCGCCGGCGAAACAGATAGAGGATCGGGAAGGAGCCTTCCGTCGTTTCGACATTGGCCATGCGTGAGATCGGGTTCGGCATCTCGCCGCCGATATCCACACCATCGGCGAAGCTGCGTGCGCCGCCTGAGCCGGCGAAAGTTTCGGTCAGGATGTCGATGGCATACTGGCCCTTGCGGTTACGGCCGAACATGAAGATTGCAAAGTGATTGGCATGCCAGATGGCGCTGGCCTCGCTACGATATTTTTCAGAGGCCGACAGCATCTTCCCGATGGTGGCGCAGGCGGCATTGTTGACCGATTGTATCGCCCCGACCGTGGCAACGGAAACAGGCGCAGGCCGGATGCAGTTCACGATCGTGCCCTCGGGCGCGATCATCTTGACCGGGCGGATCGCACCCTCGTTCCACGTTATATCATGGCACAGCAGCGGAAAGAGCGGCGCGAAGAGGCCACCAAGGGAAGCCCATTTCGTGCAATTGATCGCGTTGCGGCTTTGCGGGTCGGAGCCGGAGAAATCGAATAGCAACTCGTCGCCCGTCTTGGTCATGGTCAGCCGGACGCAGGCCGTTTCGCCATTGACGTCGATGTATTGGCGCGACTGCCAGCTGCCATCGGGCAATTCGGTAAGGCGGGCGCGAAACTGGCGCTCGGACTGCTCGATCAATTCGGCACCGGCCTCGTCGACCAGATCTGCACCATACTTGGCGATCAACGCCCCCATCCTTTCGCGGGCGACGTTGTTGCAGGCAATCATCGAACGCAGGTCGAGCGATACCATTTCGGGAGAGCGGACCATATTCAGGATTGTGTCCAGCACGTCCTGCTGTATCTCGCCGCGGCTGACCAGCCGGATGCCGGGGCTGGAGAAACCTTCGGTATAGATATCGCGTGAGTCCGGACTGAAGCCGCCCGGGTTCATTGCCCCGATGTCGCTGACATGGACAAAGCAGGCCGACCAGGCCACCAGCTTGCCCGCGTGGTGGATGGGAGAGACCAGGTAGACGTCCGAGGTATGCAACGCCGCCGTATAGGGGTCGTTCAGCAGGAAGACGTCGCCCTCATGGATGTCTGCTTTGAAGCGGCGGATGACCGCCTTGCAGGCCTCGGCGGCGCTAGTCAGATGGTGCAGGAAGCCAACGCCCCCCATCAGGAGCGTGCCGTCCGCACGGTAGAGCGAGACCATGAGGTCATGGCCCTCGTTGGTGATAGCGGTGCCCGACACGTGTTTCAGCGTGATCACCGCCTCGTCGATGATCCGGAACAGCCGGTGCCGAATGATCGAGAAAGTCATCGGATCCATCGAGATCCCTCCCTTATGTTCAGCGT
The DNA here is from genome assembly GCF_047445805.1 of Rhizobium sp. BR 314. Taxonomy (NCBI): domain Bacteria; kingdom Pseudomonadati; phylum Pseudomonadota; class Alphaproteobacteria; order Hyphomicrobiales; family Rhizobiaceae; genus Rhizobium; species Rhizobium sp. BR 314. The sequence continues at coordinate 44,891 of NZ_JARWLA010000040.1, forward strand.
AAATTGCGATTGCGTCAGGCTTCATAGGTCACCACGATGTTTCGCCAGCAATCCATTCGCGCCTTGTGACCCTTGTGCAGCGCAATGGTGGTGATTGGCGTGTGGATGACGGCAGGACCGAAAAGCTCGTTGCCGGGCTTAAGTTCGGTGAACCGATAAATCCGACCGGTGGTCATCCGGCCCGAGGTGGCGTCGAAGATACGTCGTTCGCCCATCAATGCCTTAGAAGGATCGGCGGGGCCTTCCTCCTCTCGTGGCAAGGTCGGGCGCGGCATCAGCCCGCGTGCTGTCAGCCGGAACTGGGTCATCTCGATCCCAGCTTCGCGGAAGGCCGAACCCTTTCCGAACTTGCGCTCGTAAAGCGCCTCGAAGTCATTAATCAGACGGGCAACGCCGGCGTCATCCAGAGGCGTTTGCGCTGAAACCGGAGTCGTCACCTGATGGACCTGGCGGCTGTAGCGCAGGTCGACCGCCCAATCGAGCTGTACGCGGTCCTTCCGTACCCCTTCCGAAGTGAGCTGTGCGAAGGCCCGTTCCTCCATCGGAGCGAAGATCGTGTTGATCTCGGCCGCCGTGGCATTTCCGGCGAGTGTCTGCGTCACCGTATATTCATGAGCGATGTCTGCCGACACCAGCCCGAAGGCGCAGTTGACGGAAGCGGTATAGGGGATCACCACCTTGCGGACCGAAAGCTCTTCGCCGAAGGCTGCCGCCAGCATACCGCAGGTGCCGCCAAAGGAATGTAGTACAAAGTCACGCGGATCGAGACCCCGCTCCACGGTTATCTCGCGGATCAGGTCGGTGATCTGTGCGCTGGCGATGCGGTAGATGCCGATGGCAGCCTCATCAATCGACATGCGCAATGGATCGGCGACCTTTTGACGGAACAACCGCTCGGCCTTTTCCCCGTCCAAGGTGATCGAGCCGCTTAAAAACTGGCCAGGGTCCATGTAACCGATCAGCAGCATGACATCGGTCAGCGTTGGCTCCTCACCGCCTAGTCCATAGCAAATTGGGCCAGGGCGTGAGCCGGCACTTTGGGGACCGACCATCGGCAGCCGGGTTGCCGGGTCGACCGAGATGATCGAGCCGCCGCCTGCGCCGATCGAAACCACCTCGATCTTCGGCGCCACATAGTGGAAGCGATCCACCATTGGCTCGCGAGCATATTCCAGCTGACCGTTCTGGATGACGCCGACCTTGAAGGTGGTGCCACCCATGTCGGCGGCGATCACGTCGCCGTCGCCCATCAGGTCGCCCAGGAAGCGGGCGCCGATCACGCCGGCGGCCGGGCCGGATTCAACAAGCCCAACGGCGCGATTGGCTGCCTCGCTGGCGGGGAGTAGACCGCCATAGCCCTGCATCACCATGATTTGGCCGTTGTAGCCCTTGCTACCCAACAAGGTCTGCAGATCCGTCAGATAGGCATGGGCGATCTTGCCGGAATAAGCGTTGATCACGGCCGTGGACGAGCGTTCGTATTCGCCTGGAACCGGCGCGATGTCCGAGGACAAGGTCACATAGGTGCCTGGCGCTACGCGCTCGGCGATCTCCCGGATGCGAGTCTCGTGCTCTGGATGAAGGAAGGACCACAGCAAAGCAACTGCAATCGCCTCGACGCCCTTTTCTTGGACGAGGCTGCGGATGCCGGCCTCGACGGCGGCTTCGTCCAGAGGCAGCACGACGTCGCCACTGCTGTCGACACGCTCCCGGATGCCTACCACCGCATCGCGCGAGACCAGAGGATCGGCGCGTTCGGTCTTGACCGGGTGCTTTATCTTCTCTTCCGTCAGGCCTGCCCAGCGGCCGTAAGCGCCGCGAGTGACATGCAGCGTGTCCTCGAAACCCTCGGTGATGAGCAGGCCGGTTTTCGAACCGTCTCGCGTCAGTACCGCGTTGTCGACAACGGTCGAGCCATGAATGAAAAGATGCGTTTGCGCGAGAAGTTGTTCGAGCGTCAGGCCCATGGGCTTGGCTGCGGTTGCGATGGAGTTCATCACGCCATCCGCAAAATCAGGCGGGGTCGATAGCGCCTTTCCGATATGAATGACGCCATCGCTGCCGAACACGATGGTATCCGTGCATGTGCCTCCTACATCCGTTGCCACTAGGTATCGGACGGCTTTGGTATCGTCGAGCATAGGCTGACTGTCCTTCTCTGCTTGGTTGTCTCGTGCGGTCCGAAAACCGCTACCGTACGAATATGCTGATCATCCGCCCCGCTGCGGCGGCGCGTGTCTGCGAGTGCTCCTTTGGGTCGTGCTGAAATCCCCGCAGCGAGCTCATTCCTTGCCGAATTTCTTCCCTGTCGCGAGCTGGCTCCGGCGCGTCTTGTAAGGTCTTCTGGAGCGCCGGATCATCGAATTGGCTCGTCACTCCCGATCAATTTGGACCTCCAACTCCACGATGCACTCAATTCTCAATCTCGCTCATCGCCGTCATCACCGCGCTCGGCGCTTGGCGGAGCCTTCGAGCAAGGGCCTGCACCGCGTCGCTCATCAGCGCGCCGGCGATGCCGCAGTATCCAGTGCACCGGCATATGTTTCCGTTCATCTGCTCTCGCAGCCAATGCTCGTCGTTCAGCCTATCCAACGGTGCTTCGATCAGGAGGCCGGCGGCGCGCATTATTTGTCCGGGCGTGCAGAAGCCGCATTGGAAACCGCCGTGGTCTGCGAATGCCTGTCTAAGGGGGGTAAAGCGGTCGTCCAGCCCCTCGATTGTGCATACCGGGGCCTGAACCCGGCTTGCCAGCAGAATGCAGGCTTGCATCGGCTGACCGCCGACCAGGACTGTGCAAGAGCCACATTCGCCGACGCCGCAGCCTTGTTTAGTGCCGGTTAGAGCAAGCTGGTTGCGCAGGACGTCGATCAGGCGCGTCGCGCCCGTCACGGCCACCTCCCGGTTCTGTCCATTGACCGTCAAATGCATGATCATGCCAGCTCCATTCCGACCAAGTCTCTGGACAGAAGATCCTCAAGCATGTCGCCCACAGCGAACGCCTTCCAGTGATTGTCTGACAACGGATGCGTGCTCCCGAGCCACCTGCAGATGCTCTCTTTGATCAACGCGCGGGTCGGGCGACGTCCGTTCAGGCTGCGCTCGATGCTGCGGACACGCTGAGGCACCGAGGACACGCCGCCCAACACCACTCGAAGATCCGACAGGCGGTCCTCGGTGCCGACGTTTGCCGAAACGCAGGCCGTCGCGACGGCAAAAGCACCCTGCGCGAGAGCCAGCTTGCGATAGACCGAACGGCGGCGAAGTGCCTCCGCCGGAATCTCGATGGCGCTAATCAATTCTCCCGGCTTCAGGCGGGTTTCACCCGGTCCGCGATAGAGACGATCAACGTCGAGAGGACGTATCTCGCCGGCTCGCCGGATTTCCAATCTTGCATCGAGCGCGACCAACGTCGTCGCAAGGTCCGACGGTGTAACCGCCTGACACCGATGCGCATCCTGAACGGCATGATAATAGCGATGGTCGCCCATCACGGCATAACAGGGACGTGTCGCGCCGCCTCGCTTGTAACAGTCGAAGCCGTTTCGAAAGAACCAGCAGCGCTTTGTCTGACACAAATTGCCGCCGACTGTCGCAATCCGGCGGATCTGCGGCGTGGCGATCAAGGCCGCCGTGCTGTTTAGTGCTGCGCCACAGGACTTGCTTGTTGCAAGGTCGGCAAGCGTTACCATAGATCCGATGCGCAGCGAGCCCTCGGTTCGCAGTTCAATCCCTCTTAATTCGCTGAGCCCGCATACATCGACGAGTAGCTCTCCCGGCAACGGCAAGCCCTGCGTTTCGAGCGCGAGCAGATCGGTCCCGCCGGCAATCGGCGCAGAATTACCTTCGAGATTCAACAGGTCCAACGCCTGGCCTAACGTGTCAGCCGATCGGACGCCCTCGATTGCAAGCGCGGCTCGGGGGCCACCGAGCCTTTCTGCAAGCCGACGCAGGCTTTTGTGCAAGCCTCGCGGATAGGCCGTCCGTACACCCTCGACCCACCACCGACCAGGTCGGGTGGCAATCGAGCCCGCACGCAACGGCTTGCCGTCGCGCTGCCGCGCTGCCATCACGATCTGGTCGGGCGTATGTGGTGCGCTTCGAAGCCGAAGCCCCGTCGCGTGCGCGATCGCATTGCTGACCGCCGGCCCGATCGTGATTAATGGGATCTCCCCCAATCCTTTCGATCCATATGGCCCCACCTTGTCGGTGACATCGACAAAAATAGTCTCGACCGCTGGCGCTTCGATGAAGCGAGGCAACATGTAGTCGACATAACTAGAGTTGACGACCCGTCCCTCTTCGAAGATCAGACTTTCACCGAGCACGGCGCCAAGCCCCATGACGACGCCGCCCTCAACCTGTCCCCTTGCGCTGATGGGGTTCAGGATCGTGCCGGAATCATGGGCCGCCACCACCTTCAACACTCTCACCAAACCCGTCTTTTCATCGACCTCGACTTCAACCGCATGAGCAGCAAAGGAATAGGTCGGCGAGATATCCTCGTAGCCGTGAGGATCGGCGTCGTGGAACTGTCCGGCATAGTCGGTCTTCATTGAATAGAGTTCGGCCGCCCCGCCGGCGAGCAGTGCCAGTTCCCCAAGCTGGATGACATGGTTTCCCTTGCGGATCTCGCCGTTTGTCCATTCGACTTCGCCGCCGCCAAAATGGGCTGAGGCGAGAGCGGATAGATCGGAGCGAACTTTGCCTGCAAGTGTCTGTGCGGCATTGACCGCGACGAAGCTGCCGCGCGAGGCTCCCGCACCCGCATCGTGCGGGGTTACCAAAGTGTCGGTTGTGATGATGGAGATCTGGTCCATCGGCAGATTGAGGATGGTGGCAACCGTCTGGCAGATGAGCGTCTTCTGCCCGGTTCCGGAATCGCCACAGCCCGAACGGATCGTCACATGGCCATTCCTATCGATGTCGAGCGCGCAGGAGGAACGCAACATATAGTCGCGCGATAATGCTGTGACGTGAATTGTGCAGGCGACACCTACACCACGACCCTTGCCGCCCTGCTGGCGCTTCTCGTCCCAGTCTATTCCCTTGCGGACGGCCTCAAGGCACCGGCGCAGGCCGGAGGATTTGATCTGCCAACCGGTAACGGAGATCTCGTCTTCGTCGCCGACAGCATTGGCCAGCCGAAAATCTATGGGGTCGATGCCGGCCTTTCCTGCTAATTCGTCGATTGCACATTCGAGTGCCCAATTGATTGCGTAGCCGCCCGCGCCACGAAATGAGGACGCCGGGACCTTGTTGGTGTAGACGCATCGTCCTTCGGCTTGATAGCCAAGCCAGCGATAGGATGATCCGAGCGCGATCGAGCCGTAGGCCATCTCACCCGGTCCGGCTTGATTGTAGGCGCCATTGTCCACATCGAACTTCGCAGCGAGTGTAGTGACTTTTCCTGCGGCATCGCAGCCAAGCTCAAGATCGATTTCCCAGGAAAGTCGCCATTTAGTAAATGCGAACTCCTCGGGCCGTGATTGATGGAGCGCCACTGGCCGCGCCGTCGCTAAACTGAGCGCGCAGACGAGGGCTTCGGTGCTGGAAATTTGGGTTCGACCGCCGAAGTCGCCTCCTATGGCCAGTTCATGCAAGCGCACCGATGCCGGTTCTAGTCCGAAAAGTTGTGCGAGATCACGCTGTATCAGTCGAGGATTCTGTGACGGCGCCCAAACGTGCAGGCAGCCTTCTTCGGCGATCCAATGCGCCTTTACGGTATGCGGCTCCATTGTCGCGTGGGTTTGCCGCGCGGAGGTGAACGACGCTGTGACAGAATGGGATGGAGTGGGGATGTCTTGTATCGGCAGGCCGAACGTGCGGCGCACGTGGGACGCAATATTGGTTGTATCGGTATGGGGGTGGATGGCAGGTGCTAAGGGCGAGAGGGCCTTGGTTACCGTGTCCGCAACAGGAAGATGTTGATAGCGGATGTCGATCAGTTCAAGCGCATGTCGCGCGATCGCCACATCGTCGGCCGCGATCAATGCAACAGGCTCGCCAACATGACGAACGAGGCCATCGGCCAAAATCCTGCGATCACGGTCGGGAACACGATAGTCCAGGTAGAGACTCTCCGGAAGATCCGCCGCGGTGAGCACCGCGTGAACGCCTGGCAGGGCACGGGCGCGGGATGTATCGATAGAGATGATCCTTGCGTGAGGATGCGGGCTTCGAAGGACCGCGGCCGCAAGTTCGCCTTGGAGATGAAGATCAGCGGCGTAAATGGCAGATCCATCGGTGATGGCCTCCCAGTCGACATGCCGTGTCCTTGTTCCGATACCAGTCATGGCCGATACTCTCAAATGCCGATAGATCGGTTGCGATGCGATGTCTTGGTATTAGGACTCCGCATCGCGCCGATCGGAGAATTTGATCTACTTGCCGAATGCAAGTCCGATAGGTGAGGGTGGTTGTGGAAAGGCGGAGGCAGGTGAACCGATTGGTGTCAGAACTGCTGAATCGACGTTGAGAGTGCCTAAACCCCATTTATTCAGAATGGCCTGGTAGGTGCCGCTTCTGATAATGACATCCAATGCCGCAGCGATCACCTTGGCGAAATCCTTGTTTTCGCCAGCAATGGCGATGCCATAAGGGTGATCAGGATATTCTGGGCCGACCACCTCGAGCCGCCCTTCGGACATTTTCGCGACATATATGAGCGGTGAGCCATCGCGATAATTCGCATCCGTGCGTCCGGTCAGCAAAGATTGGTAGACCGAGTCGGAGTTGTCGTAGGTGTCGAGCCGTACGGGTTTCTTACCCAGTGCGGCGCACTTGGCAGACACCTGTTCGATCACGTCGTTGTGGAGCGATCCTTTCAGCGACGCCACAGTCAATCCGCAGAGATCTTGAAGTCCGTTGATCTTCTTGGGGTTCCCACCCGAAACCAGAAGCCGTGCGCCTGCCTTTTCGTAGATGACGAAATTGACCTTGGCGCCACGTTCTGCCGTGGCGCTCATGGCGGCGATGGCCATGTCGAAGCGACCGGCATCCAGCCCCGGGATCAGCGCATCGAAAGAGGCATTGGTGAATTCGACCTGAATGCCAGTGACCGCGCCCAGCGCTCTGGCCAAATCAACCGAGAAGCCCTCAGGCGTGACCCCATCTTCGCCGTAGAATTGCTGCGGTGCGTAGCCGAATGTTGAGACGACACGGATTACCTTGCGGTTTCGTATCGCCTCGGGCAGCTGCGCATGAAGTGCGGTGTTTTCGGCTGGCATCCGAAAGTCTTCAGCTTGGGCGGTCGCTGCCATGAGCGTCGAAAGACCGAGCACGACAGCGAGGCGCCTTGCTGCTTTCGGTTTGTTCAGGCGAATTGGCATCATCATTCTCCCCTCTTGTTGATTGCCGATAAACAAACAGTACTGCGTACTTTCAATAAGTCAATGAGCAAGTTTGATTTGAATTTCGGTGATCTTAGTCCCTATATGTCGGCAATCTAGTGACGCCTATTCGGGTTGGTGTCGTTGGAGAACAGAAAAGCGATATATAAAACAAACATATAACGACTATCTGCCAGGGGAGATTCGCCTGTGGGGATTTGTACAGCGAAGCACGCCGGCTGGGTTTCCGTTTGCTTGGTCGCTCGGTAAATATAAACAATATAGCGTATACAGCGCATATGCATATGTCGTGACTTTTGGCTGACAGCCGCGTACTTGCGCTGGCCCGACACTGTGGCGATACGAATCTGGTCAGACACGTCGACCCAATCGTACATTCCAGCGGGAAAAAGAACGCAAGGATATGATTGAATTCCAAACACCTGCTTTGTCGCCAAGCGCGGGCATGGCTACTGATACTCATTCCGCTATGATCCGTGGGCCGCATGAGCGCCTATAAGCTACTCGATTGATTTTTGCGCATGCGTCCTCACCGCGATGCATGATGCACAGCTCGGTCGTCATCGGGTATGCGTTATTATCGCTTGTGCCTGCCGGGATCTTTTTGAGTGAAACAAGCATCTAATGTGCGTATCTGGTGATCTACCAGGATCTATTGTGCCGAGACGTATGGACCTGGTGTGCGTTCGAAACTCAAATGACAAATTCGACCTGAGTTTAGCGCGTTGGTTCCGCGCAGTATCAAGATCGCGAGGCCCAGCTCGCTTACCAGGCCTAGAGAGACAGGGTCATGCATTTTATGCCCCATTTGGTGCCAGGGGCACATGCCTCTACGCTGATCCAATGCAGATGGCTGACCGGGGGGTGTATGTATCGTTCAGTTTGGCCCCGATGGTGCCGAATTGGGCAGTGACGCCCAACTCTTCGAGAATCGCGATCCTTAAATCCGTTTTCCCTCATGGAAGCGAAGTATGCTTGTTTTCTAAGCTGTAATTCCCCATCAGGTCACGGCGGTCCGCAGTGCGAAACGTGGCTCTCGAAAGGCTTCCGTTCGCAACACATCTTCCAGGATGTCAGCCGCCATCAAGACATCCTTGAAGCCAACATAGAGCGGCGTGAACCCGAAGCGGATGGTTGCCGGCGCGCGAAAATCGCCGATGACGCCGTGCTCGATCAGTGCCTGCATGATCTCATAGGAGTGAGCGTGGGTGAAGGATACTTGGCTACCGCGGCGCGCCGGATCTCGTGGTCCCTCCAAGACGACACCGTAACGACCGCACTTCGCTTCCACCAGTTGAATGAAGAGTTCCGTCAGGCGGACGCTTTTTGCGCGCACGGCGTGCATATCGACGTCGTCCCAAATGGTCAGGGCGCCGCTCAATGCCCGCAATGCCAATGCCGACTGTGTGCCGCACAAGAAGCGGCGGATCCCCTGACCAGGCGCGTAGCTGTGCTCGAAAGCAAAAGGTCGCGCATGGCCAAACCAGCCGCTCAGTGGCTGGTTCATGGTGTCGTGATGCCGTGCTGCCGCATAGACGAAAGCCGGCGAACCTGGGCCGCCATTCAGATATTTGTAAGTGCAGCCGACGGCGAAATCGGCGTTCGCTTCATCAAGAGATACCGCCAGCGCACCTGCTGAATGGCAGAGATCCCAAACCACGAGCGCGCCGGCGTCCTGGACCTTCTTCGTCAGCGCGGCCATGTCGCGCATCTCACCCGACTTGTAGTTGACATGGTTGACGAGAACGACCGCGACCTCGGTGTCGATGAGGTCTTCGATCGATGCTGCGTCAATGCCTTCAAGACGCAGCTTGGCACCTGGGATCGAAGAAATTGCGCCTTCGGCCATATAGAGGTCAGTCGGAAAGCTGGAGCCTTCCGCGACGACAACGTTGCGGCCTGGACGCATGGCAATCGCTGCACGCAACGTTTTGTATATGTTGATGGAGGTGGTGTCGGTTACCACAGTCTGACCTGGCGCTGCACCGATCAGGCGTCCGATGCGGTCGCCGAGCTTGGTTGGCAAATCGTACCAACCGGCGGTGTTCCAGCTCCGGATAAGGCCGTGTGCCCACTCGTCCTCCGCAGCCTTCCTCAACTCGGAAAAGACTGCAGGCGCTGCGGCGCCCAGCGAGTTTCCGTCGAGATACGTCACTCCTTCCGGCAGGACGAAACGCGCCCGGAAAGCACGCAATGGGTCGCCCGCGTCCATAGCTTCGATGGCTGCAAGATCGGGTAATGTGATCATGGTCTTTGGTTTCCTCCCTTGTGCGAAAGGCGTCGCCCCCATCTCCAAAGGGGCAGTCGCAGAGAGATCATAGCTCCAGTCAGTCGATCGTCAAATAAAAATATATAATATTTAGATTTCAATCGATCTATATATATTAAGTGCTGTATGCCGACTTTATATATATTCGGAATCGCCCAGACGACTTTCGTCGCTACCGGCAGCAAACGCCTAGTCGCGTCGAAAAAATGCGTTGCGCGGCGAGGCGCTGTAATGTTCTCAGGTGCGTTCATCCCGGTTCTTGTGGAACGAGATGCGTTGGTCGGTGGCAATTAAGTCAGCTTGAGGCTTCCGGCCGCATCTCTGTTTCTTCGTCGTTCTGTGCGGTGATCGGCGTAGCGGGTGGCTGTTCCTGCGCTTGGGAGGCAGGAAATGTGGGGTCTATAACCCTGTCTCTAGTTGTACCGTCTCATAGGTGCTCACCGTCAGGCCTATGTCCTCCACAAGGAGAGCGATCGCCTTTCTTTCGTCGCGGGCAAGGGCGGCCTCCATCAGGGACGTGTGATGTGCCAGGTCCGAAGCTTTTTCGAGCAGCGCGGAATATTGTTGTTCGTCGAGATGCTTGGGGCCTCTTCCAGCGAGGCTCGGCGAGAAAAAGAGATTCCGCTGATGGCGATGCAACTGAACGTAGATCTGCACGAGGAAGCGCTTCAGCCAGATCGAAGGGCTTCCGTTCAAGAGCGCAAGATGAAACGCGTCATGCCGTTCTTCCCATCGCGCAAGTTCCTTTTCCGATATGTTTGCGCGTAGGGGTTCTGCCTGTGCAAAACCATAATGAGCAGCGACCAGCTGCTGCTCCCAGCTATCATCGCCAAGTCGGATCGCTTCGCGCAACAGATCGGTCTCTACCGTCGCACGAGCCTTCTGCAGGTCGAGCAGTTCGGCATGTGAGACGCTGGCAACGCGATAACCGCGGTTGTGCGAGAATGTTACGAGCCGTTCCGCTTCAAGCCGAGACAATGCCTCGCGAAGCGGCGTCATTCCGAGGCCATAGCGCTCACGAAGCGATGGAATGGTCAACGGCAGCTCGGGCGCAAGATGGGCGTCGAGGATATCACGCCTGAGGCGCGCGAACGCCTCTTCCATCTTCGATGTTGACGCAGTGTCTTTGCCGGGCAAGTCGCTCTTCGTATCCATATCGTCCTCCAAATCGTATATGATCCATGTGGGTATATATAATTGTTGCGTACCGTTTAGGAAACTGCTATTTATCATATACGATCTGATCAATTATCGATGATTATGATCGAAGGCAATGGATCAGCTGACCTGTGGGAGCAGGAAAGCGATGCGATGCTTTGCTGCGTCGATCCCCGATCGGTCGCCGCGGGAGCAGGCGCAACCCCAATTGTCAATGAACATACGGTTCGGTCGCGCTTCGCCGAACCGGGACACTTCAGGAGGAGGAAGAAGATGTCATCGCAATATCCCGGCAAGCGTCGGATTTACATGGCAGTTGGTACGATGCTGGCAGGTTTGACCCTATTTTGCGGCGGCACGTATAGGGTGGAGGCCGGTTCAGCGGCAGGTTCCGGTGAGGCGGCAAATGCCGGGTTCAACAGTGCCGCTCCGCTCGCCAAGCTGGTGCCGGACCCATATCAAAAAAAGGGCGTGCTCACTGTTGCCACCCAGCCTGATTTCGAGCCGGCCAATTTCACGCCGATCGGCGAGACCGGCATCAAGGGTTACAACGTCGATCTCATGGAGGCTATGGCAGCGAAGCTCGGCCTGCCGGTCCAATGGGAGAAAGTACCCTTCGATCAGATCCTGATCGGCATGCAGAGCAAGAAGTTCGATGCCGCCATAGCGGGCATGACGGATCGTAAGTCGCGCCAGGCGCAGGTTGACTTCATCGACTATCAGCTGGCCGGTTCGGTCTTCATGGTCGCCAAGGGTAATCCAAAAGGGATAACTGGCGCACCGGATGGAGGCTGCGGCATAACCGTTGGCGACGTCAAGGGTAGCGACGCGCAGCGATTGGTCGACCAGATGGTTGCAGCCTGTACCGCCAAAGGCAAGGAGCCCACTAAGCTGGTCTTATACCCGACGGGCGGCGACAAGATTCTCGCTCTCACCTCCGGTCGCACCGACGCAATGATATGGCCGGACCTGGCAATGTCTGTCCTCAAGCGTCAGGTCGGAGATGTGCTCGACTCCACACCGATCGATTTTGAACCGAAAGTGTATCTGGGGATGACGTTCAGCAAGGATGAGCCGGCTCTTCGCGATGCCTTTGTTGCTGCGCTGAAGGCAATCCACGAAGACGGTACCTATGACAAGATTCTCGCCAAGTGGGATGTCAAGGTCATCAAGCTCGATGCCTATGGCGTCAATCTGGCGAAGGACTGACTCCCATGACGGACTTACACGGCGATGGGATAGATCCCCGCCGGCCCCAGCTGGCCGCCGCTCATTATGTGCGGCGGCCAGGAGAGGAGCCAGCAAAACAAGAGGCGCCGATCCGCGCGAAACGGCGGACAAGTTATAGTCAGATCGTCACTGCGCTTGCCTTTGTCGCGTTGCTGTCGATGTTCGTCATATCGCAGGCGAACAACCCGCGGATAGAATGGGGCGTTACCGCTCAATATATCTTCCACCCTGTGGTCATGGGCGGGATCGGCGTGACGATCCAGCTATCGATAATCGCGATGCTCTGCTCCATCGTGCTCGCATTCGCCGTCGCCTTGATGATCCAGAGCCAGAACAAAGTTGCAAGCGTTCTCGGGCGCGTATACGTCTGGTTCTTCCGCGGCGTGCCCATGCTGGTGCAGGTGCTGCTCTGGTACAATCTCGCCATCCTTTTCCCGACGATCTTTGGATACGACACCAACAAGCTCATTTCCGGTTTCACGGCCGGCCTCATAGCCCTTTCCCTGGCTGAGTCAGGCTATATGGCCGAGATCATCCGTGCAGGCCTCATGTCGGTACCGGCGGGGCAGACCGATGCAGCCATGAGCATGGGGCTGACACGCGGCCAGGCATTGCGGCGGATCGTTTTGCCGCAGAGCATCAGGGTGATCATCCCGCCGACCGGCAATCAATTCATTGGCATGCTGAAGGCGAGTTCACTTGTCTCGGTCATCGGTGGTAGCGATCTGCTCACCAGAGTTCAGCTTATCTACGGCCAGAATTTCAAGATCCTGCCGTTGCTACTCGTTGCGGTGCTTTGGTACCTGGTACTGGTCACTGTGGCCAGCATCGGACAGCATTTCCTGGAGAAGCGCTTCAATGCCTCTCAGGTAAAAGCGCAACAAACGCGCAAGACCGCACGGCGTCCGCAAGTCGATCAGGCAACCGTAGCGGCCAATGGAGGCACGGCATGATGGGCGCCGCAATGTCGAATACGATGCTCAAAATCGAGGCTGTCAACAAATGGCTCGGCGACAACCATGTTTTGCGGGGCGTCGACATCACGGTACGTACCGGTGAAATCGTGTGCGTGCTTGGGCCTTCGGGATCGGGAAAGAGCACGTTACTGCGCTGCATCAATCACCTCGACCCGGTCGATGGCGGCATCATCGAGGTCGAGGGCAAGCGCATCGGCTACGAGCTTCGCGGTGGCGTCCTTTATGAGCAGGACGAGCGGGCTGTCGCCAAGGCGCGCCAGCGGATCGGGATGGTGTTTCAGCATTTCAACCTGTTCGGCCATATGACGGCGTTGGAGAATGTCATCTATGGTCCGGTGAAGATCTTGAAGCGGCCGCGCCGGGAGAGCATCGACAAGGCGAGGGACCTGCTTGCGCTCGTCGGGATGACGGAGCGAGCAGGGTCTTACCCGAGCCAGCTTTCCGGTGGTCAGCAACAGCGCGTTGCTATTGCCCGAGCTCTCGCGATGGAGCCGCGGCTGATGATGTTCGATGAGCCCACCAGCGCATTGGACCCCGAGCTCGTCGGCGAGGTCCTCGCCACGATGCGGAAAGTGGCCGATGAGGGCATGACCATGCTCGTCGTGACGCACGAGATCGGTTTCGCGCGCGAGGTGGCCGACCGCGTCGTGTTCATGGATCAGGGACGCGTGGTCGAGGACGGTCCGGCACGCGATGTGCTTGACAATCCCGCGCACGAACGCACCGCAAGCTTCCTGCGCCGCGTCCGCTGAACCTGCAAACAAAACAACTTCATTCGAAACGACGATCGTCCCAACGATCGACAGACAAGGAGTCTCTTGATGACTGATCAGCACTATAGGCTAACCAACGTGCGGCCCTGGGGTGCCGACCCCGTGGATATTGCCATTAAGGACGGACACATTGCAGACATTCGCCCTGCTGCGGCCGCAACGGCTGCTGGTGATGTCGACGGTGGCGGTCTTCTTGCCTTGCCCGGCTTCATCAATACCCATTCACATGTTGATAAGAGCTGGTGGGGGCAGCCCTGGGTCTCTTACACCTATTCGGACCATCCGACAGTGGAGGGCTGGATCGCCAACGAGCGCGCTCAGCGTAGCAAATACAACATCCCGAATGCGTCATCCACGGCTGCCGTATTGCGCGAGTTTCTCCGGCACGGGACGACAGCGACGCGTACGCACATCGATATCGATCTCGACATCGGGCTACGAGGTCTGGAGTGCGTAAAGGCCGCACTGAAGGAAGTTGGTGACGCCATTCAGGTAAAAACAGTTGCCTTTCCGCAGGACGGCGTCTTGCGTCGACCTGGGGTGCTGAAGCTTCTCGATGAGGCAGCGCAGGCTGGCGTGGATTATATTGGCGGTCTCGATCCGGGCACAATCGACCGTGATGTCGAGGGACAGTTGGACGAGCTTTTCGACATTGCGGTAACCCGTGGCGTCGGGCTTGACCTGCATCTGCATGATTTTGGCTCGCTCGGCGTTTATGAGTTCCGGCAGGTCGTGCGGCGTACGATAGATGCTGGGTTGCAGGGGCGCGTGAACATCTCGCACGGCTTCGTCCTCGGCACGCTGCCGCAAGCCGTGCAGGCCGAGATCGTCGAAGGGCTCGCCGAAGCTGGTGTCTCGTGGACGACCGTTGCGATGGGAGGAACCGCGCCGCTTCCATGGCAAGGAATGCAAAAGCACTCCGTGCCGTTGGGGCTCGGCACAGATGGTATCCGCGATCTGTGGTCCCCCTTTGGAGATGGAGATCTGTTGCGCATCGCGTTCCAGTTTGCCAGGTTGCATGGGCTCCGTCACGACGACAAGCTGATTGCAGCGGTAGAGTTGGCGACGCGTGGCGGCGCACATTTTGTCGGACGCAACGTGCACGATCTGGTCGTAGGCGCGCGCGCCGATATCGTGCTTCTGGACGCAGAGAATGTTCCCGATGCCTTGGTGCGTTGCCCGCCGCGACGGCTCGTGCTTTCCGGTGGTCGTGTAGTCGCCCGTAATGGCGAGATCCTGGTCTAATCTGACGGCAGCAATCGACGAGTAAAACCGGGGAAGCTGGATAACAGCCAATCCAGTTTCCCCAGCCAAACGGCCCTCACTCCCGGACGTTCGCAAGCGCGACTGTAGCCGGGATGGCAGGAGAGTTTGCTTAGGTCTTTAAGTCCAGCACGGGAGTTGTCAGCTTATCGAGCGATGATCGAACTGTTGCCTCGCGTCGCTAAGATCAGGCAACGGCGTCGGTCACGGCTTTCCAAAGCGCTATTGCGCGGATGCAGTGGCTGCGCGTGGCCAGGCGGATTGCTTGGGACGCGGGATGACGGAGGGCTTTCGAAGCGCCGAGAAGATCGAGACGAACCGCTGCAAGCGACCAACTGATCGGAAACCCTCCATCGTGCGTTCTTGGTTTAGCAGCGGCAGATGAGAATTTTCCGCTCGATTGTTCTGGCCTTGTCGGATCGGTGCTCGCCTCGCGGCTTTCGTCCAGCCGTAATGCCTCGACCAGGCAGGTTCAGCGGAAACTGAAAGTACAACCAGACCGTATGGGCAATTATCTGTTGCGGCAAACGGTAACGTTTGCAGCCGATGGCGGGACGCATCATCCCACCATCTCTACCCCCCACTCACCGGCAGCCGGTTTATGTGACGGAACCATTGCAAATGTCGGCGCGGAGACCCCACGCTCATTTATGACCAAGTACTGCTGCAGACCAGGGGAGCAGGTTTGGTGGCAATATCAATTTTGTGACGATCGCCACGGCCCCAATCAAAAGTCAATCGAACGGGAGTATAATGGCCGCCAAGGAGGTTCGCAGAGTAGCGCCATTGGTAAAGCACTTTGGCGAAACTTCCGAGATCAGCAGTCTTGCCGGCGCTCGGCCTCCCAATAGTTTAGGTAGAAAACGCTAGTCGCTGGCGATGTTCAATTAGAGGGGTCGGTATGATGCTGGAAGATCTATACCGCCTGTTGCGAAGCGGGCATGCCCAGGCGCAGGGCGTAGTCGATACAATGACCCAGCCGATCGTTGTCCTTGACCAGAACCTATGCGTCTCCACGGTGAACAATGCATTTCTTGAAACTTTCAAGGTCGAACGAGAGGAGATTCTTGGCAACAGTCTTTTTGACCTGGGCAACGGCCAGTGGGATATCGGCGAGCTTCGACGGCTCATCGCCGAGGTCATCCCAAAGGCCGCGGCCATTATCGGTTTCGAGGTGATGCATAACTTCCCGGCGATTGGCCAACGTACCTTTCTCGTCGACGCACGCCGTCTCGTCCATCCGGATGACAATAGCACCAACATCCTTGTCATCTTCGACGATGTGACCGAAAGGCAGCGCCGCGACGCCGAGAAGGATTTCATCATCGCGGAGACGCGGCACCGCATGAGAAACCTTTTCGCGGTGGTGCGATCCCTCGCGATGCGAATGGATGCGGAGGGCCTAACAGGCATCGACTACCGCAGCCGCTTTCTGGGGCGCCTCGAGGTCACTCTTCATGCGCAGGAGATCGCCGCCGTCAATGAAGCGACCGATTTTGAAACCCTGCTGCGGCGAACGGTCAGCGATTCCGGAGTGGGCCATCTCCATTGCGAGGGGACCGCTATTCAGATCCCGAGTTCGAAGATCGTGCCAATCAGTATGATGTTCCACGAGTTGGCAACCAATGCGTTGAAATACGGTGCGCTTTCCGCTCCATCCGGCGCATTGCATGTCGGATGGTTGCAGGAGGACGGACCCGAGAACCGTCCGCACTTAGTAATTCGGTGGCGCGAAACGGGCGGCCCACCGGTCGCGCCGCCAAAGCAAAGAGGGTACGGCACGGAGCTGATCGAAGGCACCTGCCGACATCTTGGCGGTGCTGTGGAACTTAACTTCGACCCAGAGGGTTTGGTTGTTACAGTCAAACTCCCTTGGGAACCTCATGTCCAAACCTGAAAGAGGCGAAGTTGCGTATAGGGTCGTTCTTGTGGTGGAGGACGAATTCTTGATCGCTATGGAGCTTGAGAGTGCGCTGACGGATGGGGGCTTCCGGGTGCTCGGCCCGGCAAGCTCGGTCAATCAAGCTCTTGATCTTTTGGCCAAGCAACGTCCGGATGCAGCGGTTCTCGATGTCACGCTCGGTCACGAGAAAGTTACGCCCGTCGCTCAACTCCTGACCTCATGGGATGTGCCGTTCATCCTCGCTACCGCAAGCGATGCGGCGGAACTTGCCAGGCACGATGTTTTGGCCAAAGTTCTCAACCTCGGGAAGCCCACCGACATGAAGCGCCTTGTGGAGGTGGTTCGCTCCCTTTAGCCCCGCGACTCTCAATGGCCCAAATAACACAGCTTCTTTCAATTGTTTGCTGAAAACACGCCGCGGCCTCCGCGACGTCAATCTGACCTTTAAAGAAGCTTTTGCACCAATGGCTTGACGGCCGCTGAATGGATCATCGACAAGGGGAAATAAGGGTCAGAATGTTGCGAAACTCGACATCGGCACTCAAAAAGTTGAAAGATTGGGTAATCAAGATACGAGCGGTGTTGGGATAGAGGCGCGCTCTCCGCCAAGTCTGCGGAATAAGTCGGCCCCCGTCAGGTACCTGGAACGGGAGGACGAACTTTCTGCGAGATGATGGCCAAGCTTTCAGCCGGCGAAGATATTTCTTCGCTTCTCAAAGGCCGTAGTCCCGGGCTCGCCCCAAAGCGATGGCGACCGATCAGTCGATCAACTCCGCTTCGTTTCTCGAAATTTAGGAATGTCGTTCGGAACTTAGACGAAGCCCAATATGATGCTGTTTGCCGGACCGAGATTGCTGTCTTCGTTAGCAGCTTCTGTTTCTACAACATGCGTCGAAGCACGTCAGCATCGCCCTCCCTGTCTTCCAGCCGATGTTTCATTGCACCCATGAGATGCAGAAGGATGCAGCACAATAAAGCATAGGCGCTGTACCTATGGAGCAATTCGAATACGACGAATGCTGCGTTATTCTTGGGAAGGAGTTCGGGAATTCCAGACAGAAAGAAAAACGGTACTCCATCGCTCTGCGTGAAGCTGCTCGACATGGGGTAGCCGAGCACCGGGGTGATCAGCGTCAGCATAATGATAAGTCGATGAACAAGGTGCGAAAGCCATTTCTCCCATGGCGCGAGGTGCGCTGGCGCACCGGGAATCGCGGCGCCATGTCGCCAACGTAGGCCGAGATGTATCAGTGCCAGAAGCCAAACCAGAATGCCGAACTGTTTGTGGTTGGGATATAGCAGGGACGATGTCGTAAGGTCGTTTTCTGGCAGGCGCGTCATATACAAGCCGGATGCCAACAAGCCAAGGATCAGTGCCGCGCGTAGCCAGTGAAGAATACGCATCGAAAGCGGGTATCTCTGGCCATGGCCTTCGTGCGGTTGTTCAGTCATGCAAGCTCTCTACCAGGATGGCGGATCCGTAAAGAATACATACCTCGGCAATGTGGGCGCTATATGGATGATGTGTGGACATAGGGTGAATAGGGCGCGTTTTCTCAACCGGTCCGTCCAACGCCAATCTTCTGTCTGAGGTCCTTGAGAAGGCTGCAAACCACGGCGCACTATGTGCACTTTGTCGATATTATCTGGTTGCCTATAAAGTTTATCATTCGTGACAATGAGCGGATTGCGGGATAGCGTCTTGGCCATGGTGGTCAGAACGCACTCTTCACCACACCACCATCGACCCTGAGTGCCGCACCATTGGTGGCCGATGACAGCGGGCTCGCCACGTAAGCGACCATGGCTGCCACTTCCTCAGGCATCGTGAAGCGCTTGATCAGCGAAGTTGGGCGGACTTTCTCGAAGAATTCGGCCTCGAATTGTGCGAATGGCTTTCCTTCGGATCCGGGCAACGCGGCGACAAAATCGACGATGCCGCGTGACTTCGTTGGGCCTGGCAACACGCTGTTGACTGTAATTGCGGTGCCGGCGACGGATTCGGCGATACCTCGCGCTGCTGCAATCTGGGCCGCCTTGGTCACACCATAGTGCACCATCTCGGCCGGAATATGCACGCCGCTTTCGCTCGATATAAAGATGATGCGGCCCCAATCGCGCCGGCGCATCGACGGCAGATAAAGACGCGCGAGACGAACACCTGAAAGCACATTGACATCGAAGAAGTGCCGCCAGTCAGCGTCCGGGATCTCTTCGAACGGCTTAGGTTCGAATATCCCGAGGTTATTGATCAGGATTTCGACATTCGGAAAGCGTTTTGTGACCGCATCGGCAGCTTCCGCGGTTCCGAGATCGCCGGCAAATCCTTCAACGCTACCGCTTCCAATCGTAACAAGTTCGGCGACCGCATGATCGACCGCATCCTGGGTTCGTCCGTTGACGATGACATGGGCGCCTTCGCGAACGAGAGCTGCTGCAATCGCATGACCGATGCCGGCGGTGCTGCCGGTGACGAGAGCTAGCTTACCATTGAGCTCGAGGTTCATGATACTTCTCCGATGAAAGATACAAGAGGTAGAGAGCGCATAATAGGCGTGTTTCCTCGCGGGCTCGTTGCAGTTCCTATGCCCGCCGGCGTCGGGTCGGGGCGCGAGTGGTATCGAAGACAGATGCCGGGTCCGCATTTCGGTATTGAGCCATTCCCCAATCCGCGACCGCAACTTTTGGGCTTGGTCACATTCCGGTGTTCGGCGCACCCTGCGCTAACTTAGAGCTGTTGGCAAACGTGTGGTGTACCAGCACGATGGTCTTCGGCGGTCGGTTGGCAACGGAACCGGCGAGCGCAGTCGACCAGGCCGCAGCGAGTATTGGAATTGTATCGAGAATGTCAGTTTTCCTGGCCTAAGGGAGTGCACCTCAGTGACCTTCGACGGAGAATAGGATTTCAGGACATCGTAAACTTAACGGAGCTTGGAATTTGATGAGCGATGATGGGGGATGACAGATCGTGACCCTATCTACCGCCGGCATCGCTTTCCAGCCGAAATCGTCGCCCACGCGGTGTGGCTTTATTTCCGCTTTCCGCTGAGCCTGCGGATGGTCGAGGACATAATGGCGGTCGAGGGATCATTGTTTCGCATCAGACGATCCGACTGTGGGCGGAGAAATTCGGGCGAGCCTTCGCTAACGAGATCCGCCGGCGCTCATCTGGGCGGCTCGGCGACAAATGGCATCTCGACGAAGCCGCCGTTTCGATCCGTGGGAAGAGGCGTTGGCTGCGACGCGCCGTCGATCAGGATGGTTTCGTTCTCGACCTTCCGGTGCAAAGCTGCCGCAACGCCAAGTCATCAAAGCGTCTGATGCGCAACCCGTTGAAGCGGCAATGCTGGGTGCATTGCAACAGAACGGTTCGATGACGAATACCGCGCTTGCGGAATGGATGAACCTTTCTGCATTGCAACGTTCGCGTCGACCTTCTGTCCTTGAGGAACTCAAGATCATTGAAGGTTATACTGCTCGGCTCAACGCCATCAAACTCGGCCGCAGGTTCGCTCGACCCAGGACGACTGGTTACGCTTTGCGGTTCAAACCCTCGTGGGGGGATGGAGACTCTAGTCTCGTAATACTATTTCTTTCAATCAGGCAGAATTTTACGGCGATCTTTAGGAGCTGCTCCCTACTTCAATGTGTAGGTGAGAGTTCCATAGCCGAGCTGGTCAAAGCCACCGCTGTTCGGACCGTAATTGCCACCGCCACCCTCTGGGCGTACCGCTTTGGCGGCCATTGCCAGATTGGGCGCGTCAAGGCCTTTCAGGACGACATAATGGTTGTAGAACAGTTCCCAAACCGGGCGCTTATCGCCACGACCGTTGCTTGAGATCACGTTCTGGATCACGTCGCTGTTGCTATAAGAAGTATAGGGAACATCGCCGCCCTGATTGTATTTTGCGATATATTCGACGCCTTTCAGCACGCGATTGTCCTCGTAGCCGAAGAGGTCGTCATGCTGGTTCCATGCCATCTGGCAGAACGCGCCCAGTAGAGCGACGTTGAGCGTGTTGTGTCCTTGATCGCGGCCGCTTTCCTGCGTCTGTCCTAAACCGTCCGGATAAAGCTTCCACACCACATGGTCGATGGCGCCGTTGCCCTTGCCGTATTTGAAATAATCGACCGCCTCGTTGTAGATGTCGCGTCGGTCGGTCAGAATGCCAATGGCGAGCATCGAATCCATATTCGCCAGGTCCCAATTGGCCCAGTAGTGATCTACCTTCGCTCCGTTGTGTCTGACCAGAAAGTCATGGTTCATTGGATAGAAGACCGTCAGCATCATCGTCTTGAAACGATCGAAGTTCGCCGTGGACCACTTCTGATAGCCGTGCATGATTTCAGCCACGGCGGCAAGTTGATAGCCGTAGACGCCAGAGGCGAGAAACTTGTCAGACGTTCCGCCAATTCCCGTCAACTTGCCGGACCAAGCATCAAGGATGGTAACGGCTTTATCAGCATAGGCATTGTCACCACTGATCTTCCAGCGCAAGGCGAGCGCGTAGGCAGCAGCCGTGTCGTTGAACAGAGCGGAATAGTTTTCCGGGTGGATGCCATCGGCCCCGCGATAGACTGTCTCAACAGGATGCGGCGTCCAGTTCAATGATGCATGCCGGTTCTTGATTAGAACGTCCCAGTCACTCATCCACGGCTGCGCATTCTGAGCGACCTTGGCTTTCATCCGGGCAAAATCGACTTGGGTATGCAGAGCGCCGGGATGCACGAAAACGCTTGAAGCCGCATTTGTGGTACTCGTGCCAATCAGGACCATGATTATCGTGCCGGCGAGCGCGCATATGCGTCTGTATGAAAATTCCAATTGACTAACCCCCTATGGGAACAACTGCTTGGGTCCTCGCCCACCGTCTCTTGTGGGAAGTTTAGTTTGTGGTTCTTCTCAGAACCAATGGCTGGTGCGGTAGATGATCTTTTGCTGATTGGCGTTGATATCCGAACCAAAGTCCTTTTTGCCGAAATAGGCCCGATCTTTGTCGCAGAACCGCGCGCTCTTAGCCCGCCGGCGTTACGGCGGACTTTGATCTCTGCTTGGCGCTCGTCGACGCCGAAACGGTCCATAAATAGCCATGGCCGTTGCCCGGCACAATGTGCTGTTCATGCGCTCGCCGGGACGACAATCCCAACCCAGCAGCGCTCTCGCGATCCAAGCAAATGTCACGCCCCGCAGCCATATGTTCGACAGGATCGCTTACGAACCGGTGGATAGTTGCTGACTGCAGGGCATTCTTGCTTGCCATAACCGGTCAGTGACATGCAGGCAGGCCGGGAGCGCCGCATTTCTTCCTTTCCGGAGGTTTCCGCGGCGGCGGTGGTTTCCTCACCTGCTGCTGCGCGACCTTCGGCTGAGGTTGGGGCTTCGGTTGAGCGCGCGGCTTCGGGGCCTGCGCGACGACCTGTCGTGTCGGCATGGGCCTGGAAGCTGCCGGCGTGGGCTGCCGACGCGGTGCGTTCAAGACGCGAGGCTGGTTGTTGCCCGGCGGCCGAGCATTGTTGACCACATTCGGCTTCGGCGGAACCTTGGCGGCAATGGTAGGCGACGCCGGCTTCACTGCTTGCCCGTGCGCATTGGGCTTCGGTGCGGCGGCAACGGAGTTCGGCGTTGCGCCGGGAACAGCCGGAGGTACAGGGGTTTTGGCAATCGGATTTTGCCC
>NZ_JARWLA010000041.1:0-55000 GCF_047445805.1 Rhizobium sp. BR 314
CGATGTCGACCGCGCTGGTAGCGGCCGTGGTAGCCGTGTCGACCTTAGCGGCGCCGAGGCCGAGAGCGTCGGAAACAGCACCGATAGCGCCGTTGTCGGACTTCATGCTGGTGGCGATCGACCAGTAAGCGGCGTTGTCCGAAGCCTTGGCGATGCGCAGGCCGGACGAAACGTGGCTCTGCGTCTGCTGCAGACTGCCGCTGATGCCACGCAGCGTCTGGAGAGCTGCCATTGCAGCGTTGTTGGTAAGAATGCTCGTCATTAAATTTCTGCCCCGTTTTTGGCAATTGTTAGATTAAGGGACATTCCGGACCTAAACCGGTAGCGGCATTCAGCATCATGCCTGTTAACCCAATCCGTTAAGGTTAACTCGCCGTTTCGATGGTCCTAAAAAATAGCAATATGGTTAAGGAAGACTAAACTCGCCCCCCTTTGGAAGGCACATCCGAGAAAAATTCCCAGATCGGGAAGCACCTGACTTGTCGAGTTTCGCAGCGGCTCGACCAGAACTTCCACTCGGCATTGATTCATTCAGTCACCAGGATGTCATTGAGGGACTTGCTATATCGACATCGGAGCAGGTCGCGCGAATAGCAAAGCTGCTTGAAACCGCTCGCCGCATCTAAGGTCCCAAAAAATGCTTGGCTGCATCTCGCCGCAGCGGAGCAGCCGATATCATTGACCTATTTCAAGTCGGCAACTGCAATGTCCAGTTGGCGATCAGCATGATGGCAAGACCTGCCGCCGAAACGGTTTATCACTGACAAACTGCGCTCATACGGAGCGGCAAGGCGGGACGGGACGTCCGCTGTCGAACATCGATCGGACAAGGGCCTGCCTTTTCCTCTACGTCCCAAAGCCCAACCGCAAACGCGAAAAAGAGGGCCGATTAGAGGTTCGCTGAAATGGCAACCTGGAATAGAAAGCCCATCGATGGCCGCGAATTCCTAGGGCCGCTCAGCAATAGAGCGCTTGTAAAGCGCAATCAGCCGCCTTGCGATTTCCGGCCATTCGCGCACCTTCAACTCGGTGGCTCTAATCTCCGGCGCTGGGTCCGGAGGCAACGCGCCGTCGATCAGCCGGGCGACGATAAGTGTTGCGCTTTCAGCGTCTTCTATCGGATAGGAGACCTGCTTCAACCAATCCGGCGTGGTCTCGCTATGAGTTGTCAGTAGCGTTACACCGTGATCGAGACATGCGAGCGCCGAGCCACGCTTGTCAGTGACGCCGCCGGGAAAGGGCAAAAGTGCCATATCGGCTGCTGCGAGCTCTCGCGACACGTCATCTGAGGGCAAGCTTAGTGCCAGGCGCACTCTAAGATCCCTTTCAGCGGCGCGGACCATTTCCACGATTTCGCTGTGACCATCCACGAGCGCCCCTATCATCACCGCTTCGATGTCGCGCCCCGCCGTCTTGAGGCGGCGTACGGTCTCAATGAAGACCTCTATTCCTTTATCCCGCGAAATTTGCCCGAAATAGACGATCCTGCGCGCAGCTCGACGCTCGAGCTGCACAGTATGTCTTGGGATGTTGTTGCCGATCGGCATGACGACCAGCCGGCTTTTCGAAAAAGGAAACCAGCGAGCGAAGAGATCCCTTTCCTCTGAGCTCGAAAAGACGACAGCTTTCGACAATAGCGCGTAGACCAGAAAGATCAGTTTCCGGGCAAGCGAGAAAAGTCGGAACTCATGTAGTGTCACGAATGAATGTGAAAACAAAAGAGGTATCAGCGCCGGCCCAAACGACTTGCCCATTCCAAGCGATGGGTATTGCAGATGAAAAGCAGCGTCGCGGCCATGTCGCCGCCTGATGTCCATAAGCGTCGAGAATGAGAAGTTGGCTGGATATTCAACAACGGCAGTAACGCTCGTTCCGGCGAACGCTGCGGCAAGTCGTGTCGTGTAATCGGCCACACCGCACATGGAATCCCTCGGAGACGCGACAATAAAGACCACCTTCAAAGCATTCTCTCCGAAACTGGCATCCCTGCGATCGATTGCTTGGATCAAGCCCCCATACAAATGCGGGCAATACACCAGCAAACTGATAAGATGTTGTAAATGCGCGGACTCTCTCGTCGAGCCAACAACTTTATCAATGCCATTGAGACAAGCTCTCTGGTGTCAACGGTTCTTGGGGCCATTGCCCAACGCGACGGAGCTGAAATCAAGGATCGAGCGACAGGGACTATCAAAAGGAAAGGGCTGAGCAGCCTTTATTGCGACGACGTCGCAACCCGCTCTCAGCCCGGCCTCGATCCCTGCCGGCGCATCTTCGAAGACCAGACACCGGCCGGGCGATACGCTCAGTCGCTCCGCAGCAAGAAGATACCCTTGGGGGTCAGGCTTCCCTCGAACAACATCCTGCGCAGTGATCAAGATCTCGGGAATGGGCAGGCCTGCCGCGGTCAAGCGCTTGACCGCCAGGCTACGGCCAGCGGAAGTCACAACCGCCCACTGTTCGTTCCCCAACTGGTCGACGAATTGCTGAGCACCGCAAACGGCGACGATGCCCTCATCTTCCTCCGCCTCAATCGCTTCGAGCTGTCGTGCCTCGTCGGCCGGATCCATGCCGGGAAGATCGAACTGACGGACAGTGTCTATCGTCCTGCGACCATGGGAGACCGCCAGAATTTTCTGAAGATCCAGCCCATGTCGTCGAGCCCAGCCCGACCAGACGCGCTCAACGACGGCGCGTGAATCCACCAACGTTCCATCCATGTCAAAAAGGACTGCGTCATAGTCGCGTTCAAAACACTGGATTCCGGGTTGCCGTCTGGGATTCATATGTGTCCTGCTTCCATTGTACCGGTAAACTTTGTCTGCGCTCCCGAACGAGCCACGACGTATCTATGGGATCACCTCAATATGCGTCTTGACGGAATTTGCGATGAAGCATTGCTCATGGGCCGAGTGATGGAGTTCCGCTTCCATTGCCGCGGAGGGCGCTTCGCCAGCATAGGTAATGGTTGGATTGAGCTCAACGCGGCTGACAACCAATTTTCCATCGACCTTCTCCATCACGCCAGTCGCCTTGTCGGTATAGCTCTCAACGACGATCCGCTTTGGCGCCGCAAGTGAGAGAAATGTCAACATGTGGCAGCTGGAGATCGCCGCGATATAGGCCTCTTCCGGATCGACGTTGGCTTCCACGGAATAAGGAATGGGCACGATATGCGGTGATGCGGACGCCGGCACGACGTGACCGCCGTCAAAGCGCCACGTGTGGGCCCGGCTGTAGCGTTTGTCGGTGAAGACGGCCCCTTCGCGCTCCCAATGCACCTCGACGGTCATTTTCATATTGCCTTCCCTCCTTGCGCATGGTGTGGATTCTGATATGTATACGCGTATACATAAAAACTCAGACAGGCAAGATGTCGATTAGCGAACAACTCAGATCGGAAATCCTCACGGGTGCACTGCCGCCGGGAACCTGGCTGTCTCAGACAGATCTGGCAGCGCGGCTTGAGGTGAGCCGCATACCCGTGCGAGACGCGCTCCAGCAACTCGCGTCAGAGAGATTGGTCGTTCTCATCCCCGGCAAAGGGGCTCAGGTCGTTCAACTTGACCAGAACGAACTTTCGCAGGTGTTTGATCTGAGAATACTGCTGGAATGCGATCTGCTGCGGCATGCCATGGCATCCGTCACCGAGGCCCACTACGGCGAAGTGAAGTACGCTCTTCAAAAGTCCGCTCTCGAAGCAGGCAGGCCGGGGTGGATTGAGGGTGACTGGCTCTTCCACTCAACGCTTTACGCGCCGGCAGGCCGTCAGCGCCAGCTTGCCATGATTGAGGAATTGCGCAGGAATTGCGTGATGTATTCGGCGCGCTACGACACGCTGATCGACGAAACGCCATCGTGGCTCGACGACCACGAAAAGATGGCCTGCGCCTATATTGAAAAACGAACCGATGATGCCGTTTCACTGCTCAAGCACCATATCGAAGGCGCAAGAGAGTATTTGGTTCGGCCACAGGTCCCTCGCTTGGACGCCACATCGCAAACGTGATTGGAACGAGACTTGAGATGGATGTCAGGCATGCGCGAGAGCGGCGAAACCGCCCAGAACTTGCTGGCGCCCATCGACGATCACAAACTCCATGGCTCTGTGCGCGGCAAGACAGTCCCGCGCCGCGATGGCATCGACGATCGCCATATGTGTGTCGGCAATATTGGCGAAGTCGTTGGTCGAGGCCGGCGCGCTCATGCGGAACATGCCGACCAACGCTGCCTCGATGAGCCCGCCGAGCGATCGCACGAACGGATTCTGCGAAGCTTCGGTGATGGCCAGATGGAAATGAAGGTCGGCCACGGCAAGACTGTCCGAGGTGTGATGTGGGGCAGACATGGAGACTGCGAGTCGGCGCAGAAGATCGATGTCCTCGCAACTGGCACGCTCCGCCACAAGGCTGGCCGCAAGCGGCTCGAATGCCAGACGTATGTCGTAGAGGTGGAGAAGGAACTCCTTGCTCACTCCACTTTCGAAGTGCCAGGTAAGGATTTCATTATCGAACATGTTCCAATAGATTCTATCGGTAACCCGAGTCCCCACGCGGGCGCGCGGCACGACCAGCCCTTTCGCCGCGAGCGTCTTCATACTCTCGCGAAGAACGGTGCGAGAGACTTTGAAGCGCTCCAGAAGCTCATTATCACCCGGAAGGATGGTGCCGACCGGAAATGCGCCGGAGACGATGGCCTTGCCAAGGGCGTCAACAACGTGACCATGGCTCGTTCGCGACTTTCGCTCGGTTTTTTGGGTGCCAAGAATTCTGCTAGGCAAGCGCTCCGTCCTTCCCTCAGACATATTGTCGATTGAGGCGGGAGAGCAGCAGGAGGCCCTTCTGCATTACGATAAAGGCAAACAACAAGAAGCCGATCACTATTTTCGTCCACCAGCTGGAAAGTGTTCCATCGAAGGTTATGTAGGTTTGAATGAGACCCTGTATCAGAATGCCGATGAGTGTTCCTCCAACGAACCCCGCTCCTCCCGTCAGCAATGTTCCACCTATGACCACAGCGGCGATGGCATCGAGTTCGACGCCGACCGTGGCAAGCGAATATCCCGCCGACGTGTAGATGGAAAAAACTATTCCGGATAGACCGGCAAGAAAGCCGGACAAGGCATAGATCTTTATCGTCGTGCCGCCTACCGGCACACCCATGAGCTCAGCCGTCTGTGCCCCACCTCCCAGCGCATAGACATTCGCACCGAAACGTGTGCGTTGCGCCAGAACAATGCCGCCCGCAAAGACGAGCAGCATAATGCCACCAATCAATGTCAGTCGGCCGCCGCCGGGCATCAGCCAATAGAGATCGTTGAGCTGCGTGTAGAAGTCATGCTCGATCGGAATGCTGTCGATTGACAGCACGAAGGCAATGCCGCGCGCCAGGAACATTCCAGCCAGCGTGACGATGAAGGGCGGCATGCTGAGATAATGGATGATCGCGCCCATCCCAGCACCGAAAATCGTAGTGATGACAAGGACGAGGACGAAGGCGACCAGGGGATGGATCGTCGTGTCGCGAAGGACGACCGCCAGGAAAATACCCGTAAAGGCGATGATCGAGCCGATCGACAGATCGATGCCTCCTGAGATGATCACGAACGTCATGCCGACGGCTGCAATTCCCAAAAAGGCGTTGTCGGTCAATAAGTTGCCGGCGACCCGGGTCGACAGCATGTTCGGATACTGCGTTACGCAGCCGGCATAGGCGAGAATGAAGATGAGGATCGTCGCGAGGAGCGGAAGATATTTCGAATTCACTTTACCTGCTCCTTTTGCACCATCTGCCCCTCATTGCGGCGGCGCAAGAAGAACGCGGTCGCGGACTGCATGGCAGGCGACTGTATGACCAGAATGATAATGACGATGATCGCCTTGATCACCAGGTTGAACTCCGGCGGAAAGCCCGAGAGCAGGATGCCTGTATTGACCGATTGAATGATCATTGCTCCGATCAGCGAACCGACAATGCTGAAGCGCCCGCCCAGCAGTGAATTGCCGCCAACAACCACGGCAAGGATTGCATCCAGCTCAAGCCACAAACCGGCATTATTGGCGTCCGCGCCCTTGATATCAGCGGTTACGATGATACCGGCGATCGAAGCGCAAAGGCCGCTCAACACGTAAACAGCCATCAGCAGTACCGGAGTCCGAATGCCGGACAGCGTGCTTGCCCGCCGATTAATGCCGATGGCTTCGACAAGCATGCCAAGAGCCGTGCGGCGAACGAGCAGGATGACAATAAGCGCTACGATCAGCCAGATCACCACCGGCATGGGCAGTGCCGCGAAGGAACCACTGCCAAGAAAGATGAGCGCGTCATTGTTGAAAGTG
Organism: Rhizobium sp. BR 314; assembly: GCF_047445805.1. Classification (NCBI taxonomy): domain Bacteria; kingdom Pseudomonadati; phylum Pseudomonadota; class Alphaproteobacteria; order Hyphomicrobiales; family Rhizobiaceae; genus Rhizobium; species Rhizobium sp. BR 314. The sequence continues at coordinate 6,339 of NZ_JARWLA010000041.1, forward strand.
AGGATCGTACCTTCGGTGATCAATTGCGCTATGCCGCGGCCGGCAACCATCAGCACCAGCGTCGCGATGATCGGCTGGATATCGAGGGCTGCGACGAGCAGACCGTTCCACAGTCCGCACGCTAGGCCGATACCGATTGTCAACAACAGGGTATAGGCAAGCGAATAGCCGCCAACGCTTGAAGATGCGGCTACTGCACCACAGATCGCAATGACTGCGCCGACGGAGAGGTCGATCCCTTTGGTGGCGATAACCAAGGTCATGCCGATAGATAGAAGCGCCACAGGCGCTCCACGCCGGAGCACGTCGATCAAGCTTCCGTAGAGCCTGCCATTTTGAATTTCCAGATGAAAGAACTGCGGAAACATGATGAAGTTCAGCAGGAGAATCGCCACAAGCGCAATGAGCTGCGGCATCAAGCGAAGCAAGAAAGCTTTGAATTGTGGATTCATGCGTCTTCCCTCGTCTTCTCTGCCGTGGCAATGGCCTCGATGATGTTTCCAGCGGTCACGTCGCTTCCAGTCAACTCGGCAATGTGCTCGCGATCCCGAAGAACGATAACGCGGGAACTATAGGCGACGAGTTCTTCAAGTTCAGACGAAATCACCACGAGAGACATTCCCTGCCGGCAGAGATCTTCGATCAGGCGAATGATTTCCGCATGGGCACCGACGTCAATGCCGCGGGTAGGCTCATCCAGAATAAGAAATCTCGGATTGGTCGCCAGCCAGCGCGCGAGGATCGCTTTCTGCTGGTTGCCGCCGGACAGAAGCCGGATGGGCTTTTCGCGGTCGGTCGTGCGTATATCCAGTGCCTTGATGTAGTGATCGGCAATCGCGTTTTGCTCGCTGCGGGCCAAAGGCCTTGCCCAGCCCCGCCGTGCCTGCAATGCCATGATGATGTTCTCGCGAATGGAAAGATCACCGATGATACCATCAGTCTTACGATCTTCCGGACAGAAGCCGAAGCCATTCCTGATGGCGGCGCGCGGGTTGGAAAACGTCACTGCATTATCATCGATTCTTGCTTCACCGCTATCGGCACGCTCGACGCCGAAGAGCACTTCGGCGGTTTCGGTTCGCCCCGATCCGAGCAGGCCGGCTATGCCGACGACCTCACCAACGCCCACTTCCATATCGAAAGGCTTGATCTTGCCGCGCTTGCCAAAATTGGTGAAGCGATATCTTACCGGGCCATTTTCCGTCTCGGTCTGCCTGGCCGCACTTTCAGTCTCCGCAAGCTCGCGTCCGAGCATCATGGCGATTAGCGTTTGACGTGGAAGATCCTCCGCGTCACGTGTTCCAACCAGGCGGCCATTGCGCAGAACCGTGATACGATCGCAGATTTCGTAAACCTGCTCAAGAAAATGCGTGATGAAAACAATTCCCAGGCCGCGCTGCTTCAATCGCCTGACGATGCCGAACAGCATTTCGACTTCGTGCGTATCAAGGCTTGCGGTGGGCTCGTCAAGGATCAGAACCTTGCCGGAGAGATCGACTGCTCGAGCGATCGCAATCACCTGTTGGATCGCAACTGAGAAGCGATCGAGCTGACGGCTGACATCGATATCGATCCCGTATTGCGCCAGAAGTTCTCTCGCCATGCTATTCATGATGCGGCTGCTGACCATGCCGAACCGCCGAGGCTGGCGCCCAAGGAAGAGGTTTTCCGCCACGCTCAGATTGGGTAGAAGGTTGACCTCCTGATAGACGGTCCCGATCCCGAGTTTTTGCGCCGCCAGTGTATCGTGCGGATCGATCTCGGCTCCGCCGAGAACGAGCGAGCCGGCATCACGCCGGTAGGCACCGGTCATGCATTTTATCAAGGTCGATTTTCCGGCGCCGTTTTCGCCAAGCAGCGCGTGAACTTCGCCGCGCAGCAATGTGAAATCGACATGGTCGAGAGCGGTCGAGCCGGGGAAATATTTACAAATGCCTGTCGCTGTCAGAAGTCGCTCGACGTCGTGAGCCATGAAGCACGGATGTCCTTGCATTGAGCCAGTGGGCGAAAGCGATAGCCGGCGCTTCCATCGAAGCGCCGGCATCTTTCATGAGGATCGTACCGGCGGCATGGCCAACCCGCTGCGATCGCGCTTTCGTCTCAGTAACCGAGGTCCTTCTTTTGCTCGTAAACCTTCTGCGGATCATCCGCCTGGGTGTAGAGCTTGGATTCGGTCTGGATCCACTTCTGTGGCTCCTTCTTGGTCTTCAGATAGGCATCGAGCGCATCGAAGGCGGGACCGGCCATGTTCGGGGTCAGTTCCACGGTTGCATTCGCCTCGCCGGAGGCCATCGCCTTGAAGAGATCCGGCACGGAATCGACCGATACCGTCAGAATGTCCTTGCCCGGCTTCAAGCCGGCTTCCTTGATCGCCTGGATGGCGCCGACGGCCATGTCGTCGTTATGGGCATAGAGCGCGCAGATGCTCTTGCCGCCATTCTCGGCCTTCAAGAAGCTTTCCATGACTTCTTTGCCCTTGGCGCGAGTGAAGTCGCCAGTCTGGCTGCGGACGATCTTCAGGTTGTCGTGGCCCTTGAGTGCCTCTTCAAAACCCTTCTTGCGGGCGATGGCCGGCGAAGAGCCGGTCGTACCCTGCAGCTCGACAATATTGCACTTCTTGTCGCCCACCGCTTTCACCAGCCAGTCGCCGGCAACCTTGCCTTCGTGGATCTGATCAGACGTGACAGCCGTCAGATAGAGATCCTTCGGCGCGTTGATCGTGCGATCAAGCAGGATAACAGGGATTTTGGCTTCTTTGGCCTCTTTCAAGACGGCATCCCAACCGGTTTCCACGACCGGTGCGAGCAGGATGGCGTCAACGCCCTGAGCGATGAACGAACGGATCGCCTTGATCTGATTTTCCTGTTTCTGCTGCGCGTCTGCGAATTTCAGATCGATGCCGCGCTTCTTGGCCTCCTGCTTGGTCAAGGTGGTTTCGGCCGCACGCCAACCGGATTCCGAACCGATTTGCGAGAAACCGACGACCAGATTTTTGGCCGATGCAGATGTGAACATGCAGGCAGCAAGGATCGTAGCGCTGATCAGTGCAGTCTTCAATTTCATGATGTCCTCCAAAGGGCCATCTCCAAGGCCCATGGTCAAAACATCATATAGTAATACTTTTGTAAATCGACATTCGACGATGCAGTGCAGCAAAAATGAAAGCCCTGGGACGATCTGCCGCTATTGAGACAACTGGAGATGGCTGAGAACACCTCCCCGGGGGGGCCGTTGCAGCTTCGTTATGCAACCTCGAACAGGAAGTTGCGGTGGATGCAGGCATGATGCAGATGGTGATCACTCGCGTTTCTTTCCGCAGATGGCCGGTCCCGTGGAGCTCGGGACGGACAAGTAGTATGCCCTCGTGCATCTGCTCTCACCGATCGTCAGAGTAAGCTCACATGCAGCGCCGGGGCGAGAAACCAAGCAGGTCGCTTTATGACGGGCAGTGCTGACAATCTCGGTGCACCTCAAAAACGCAAGATCCGTTCCTGCTTGATATTCCTGCTCTATCTGAAGAGTCGGTAGCCCATATCCTTCGCCAGCAGGCGATTTGTGCGCTCACATGGAACGACGCAAGTTGATGCGCTTGCGCTACGGCTCGTCGCGGAACTCCAGCGGGACGCCCCCCCCTCCGAGATATGGCGGCAAATCCAAATTCGAGAATCGCCGGAAGCGCATGCCCATCAGCTTTGGCATCGATCATAGTCCCTGTTCACCAACGCCGAGAGTGGTTTCATTTTGAGGTTGATTAGTCATAATATAACTAGTATCAATCTTACTATGAAAACTCCTAAACGCTCTCCCGTCGCCCTTGCCATACTGGCCATGCTCTTTGAGGCACCCATGCATCCCTATCGAATGCAGCGCCTCATCAAGGAGCGCGGCAAGGATGAGGTCATTAACGTCTCGCAGCGCGCCAGCCTCTACCAGACGATCCAGCGGCTTGATCGGGATGGCCTGATCCTGGCGCGCCAGACCGCCCGTGCCGACAAGAGACCCGAACGCACCGTCTACGAGATCACCGAAAGAGGTAGGGAGATCGTGATCGCGTGGATGCGCGAGATCCTCTCGAAGCCGGCGATGGAATATCCTGAATTTCCGGCAGCTATTTCTTTCCTGCCGCTCCTCTCTCCCGAAGACGTCCTGCAGCAACTCAAACGTAGGGCAATGGCGATCGAGGTGGAGCTCCAACGGACAGCTGAACTTTTGGAGCAGGCGGCCGCAGTGCCGAGACTGTTCCTGCTGGAATCGGAATATCTACGAGCGGTGCAGGCCGCGGAACTTGCCTGGGTGAAGGCCGTTGCCGAGGATCTCCGCACCGGGCGCCTCACGTGGAGCGAGGCGTGGCTTCGGCAGATTGCCGCTGAATTCTCGTCTGAACAAAAAAAGGACCTCGAGTGATCCCATGCGCGTTCTGATTATCGGCGCCGGAACCGGCGGACTGGCCTTAGCTCATGCGCTGAAACAAGCGCATATCGACGTTTCCGTGTTTGAGCGCGATCTTGTGCCGAACGCTGATACCGGCGGCTACCGCGTCGGCATCAGTCCGGCTGGAAGTCGTGCACTCAAGGCCTGTGTTCCGCCAGATCTATACGATCTGTTCGCGGCCACCTGTGCCCGGGCGCCGACCAATTTCAGCATGCTCACCGAGCGCTTCCAAGAAGTTCTGTGCCTCGAGCTGGATGGTCACGCGACCGACCCAATGGATGGCGAGAAAAACGTCATTCGCAAGACGCTGCGGCGCGTTCTGCTCATGGGGCTCGAAGAGCAGGTTTTCTTCGGCAAGCGCTTTGAGAGCTTTAAACATAATCCGGATGGAACGGTAACCGCTTGCTTCGAGGATGGGAGCCGCGCGACTGGCGATGTCCTCGTTGGCGCCGATGGAACGGGCTCGGCTGTTCGCAAACAGCGCCTGCCACAAGCACGGCTGGAAGACACGGGGATCGTCGCCATTGGCGGTAAGCTTCCGATGACCGCCGAGAGCAAGGCGCTGCTTTCACAGAAGATGTTCCACGGCATGTCGATGATCATGGCGCCAAGGGGCTTCGGCGCCATCATTCATTCGCTCGAATTTTCGCAAAACCGATCCAGTCAGGACTTCGCCGCACGCTGGCCGAATTTTCTCGAATTTCTCGATGTCGACAGCATAGGCTGGGCCCTTTGGGGCGCTCGCCAAAATTTTCTTAGAGATCCCGCACCCTTGAGCGGAGTGGAACTGCAACGGCTCGGCTTGGAGCTGACCCGAAATTGGCATCCGCATATGCGCGCGCTCATACAGATGACCGACCCTTTGGCGCTCACCTCTCTCTCCATGAGAACGTCGATCCCGCTTTCGCCTTGGGACAGCTCGAACGTTACTCTGCTTGGCGATGCAGTCCATACCATGACGCCCGGGCGCGGTGCGGGCGCCAATACGGCGCTTCGTGATGCCGCCCTCCTCGCCAAGTCACTTGTCGCAGCCAGTCTAGAGCAGAGACCACTTCTCCAGGCCATTCACGCTTATGAAGCCGAGATGCTTCGGTACAGCGCCGAGGCGGTCAAGGATTCAAAGAAGCAGATGAACGCATCCGACATGATCCATCGGCCGGCTGCGGGAAGGCTGCAACTTGCCATCATGCGGGGTGCAATGCGCGTCATCAACGCCGTCCCCATGCTGAGGCAGCGCCTGTTACGGAAAATCATGATGGTTCGCGGCGAGAATTGATGGGCGCTACCGTTCCGCATCGTTTGACGTTAAAGTCGCGCCTTCAGCCATCATAGGGGTTCGGAACCGGCTGATCCGCTGCGTTGCGGAACTCATTGATCTCGGCAGCATCATCGATGATGAGCTTAAGGTCAGCCTCGGGATACGTGCAGACAGCCTTTCCCGATCGTGTGCCAATGCCAAGAAGGCGTAGCGGTGCGTGGGAGCGGTTCTCGAAACTATGCGACAGGGCAAGGCCGGCGGGATAGGCGCAGACGGCTCCGGGGCCGAGAAGATGCACCTCGCCGCCCTCCAGAAGCACCGCCTCGCCTTCGAGCACCTGAATCAACTCATCCTCGGATGAATGCCAATGTGGGATTGAGCTCAGGGAGCCAGGCGGAAGCACGACAATCCAGGCACCGAACTGGGTGAGGCTGCCGGCTTCGGAGAGCGGAATGCACTGCGAGGGGCAGCAAGGAGCTCTGCCATTGTCGATTAGTGGCATGTCAGAAAGACGGTATTTCGGCATCTCGAACGGGCCTCCGACGCGGTGCGATCAGAACTTTATAGCCCAGCGCAAACCCGGGGTGAACCACCAGGCAAGTCAATCGCTGTCATCTTTCCGTTGCTTGGAGCAGCTATTGCCGTTGGAATATCCGGCTAAGAATTCTCGGGGCTCTCTTCATGCAGTTCGTGCACACGTTCGAGCTTTATCCGTTTCTCGACACCACGATCAGTCTTGCCGCTGCCTTTCTCCTCGGCACGCTGATAGGAGCTGAGCGTCAATACCGTCAGCGCACGGCGGGCCTGCGAACGAATGTGCTTGTGGCAGTCGGCGCTGCCGCCTTTGTCGATCTGGCGCAACGTATCGCCGGAACCACCGAAGCCGTACGCGTGATTTCCTATGTCGTTTCGGGAATTGGTTTTCTCGGCGCCGGCGTGATCATGAAGGAGGGTATGAATGTCCGGGGCCTCAATACCGCGGCAACCTTATGGTGCTCGGCGGCGGTAGGCGCGTGCGCCGGAACAGATATGATTGCCGAGGCTGCGTTGTTGACGGTCTTCGTGCTTGCCGGAAACACACTGCTGCGACCCCTGGTCAATGTCATCAACCGTATCCCGATCAATGAACAGGCCGCTGAGGCAACCTATGAAGTCAAGGTGATGACCAGTCGCGAGGCAATGCCGGAGATGCGAGACCTTCTGATCGAACGTCTGGAAGAAGCAGATTATCCGGTTGGTGACGTTGAAGTCACCGATCGAGGCGCAGACAGTGTCGAGATCATCGCCACCCTTGTCAGCACCGCGGTCGATCCTGAGGAGATCGACGCCGTCACGTCCTACATGGAAGACCAGCGGGATATTGCCAGCGCAACCTGGGAAGGAAGCACCAAGGATTGAAGGTCACTTTTGCAATGGTAGTGATTAATGCGGCTGTAGCGGCGGCGCAGGGCTAGCGCGAAAGCGCCTTGCTGGAATGATCGCCGTCTCGTCCATCTCATATCCGGCGCCCGATGGCCGGTCAAATGGACTTGCTGGGTCGCCGTTCGCAAGAGGCGCCGGCCGGCAAGAGCGTTCGGCCTTCCAAGATTGGCTTGGGATCGGTAGGTCATGGGCTCAACTGCCCCGTTGGAACGCCAGGCGCAGCCCCCACGTGATGCCAGGCCCAACCGATGTGACGTGATCCTTGTCAGGGATGACGGCAAGGCTCGTCGTCAGGCCCTCATAGTTTCTTGATGTGAGAAGCTGCTCGAAGGTCTTCGCGTCCTCAACCATGTCCTTCGTGAAGCCGTGGCGGCCAGCCTCGTATCGGCTGACTTCCTTGCCGCCGACATAGAGGAAGACGTTTGCCGGAAGGCTGTGATGTCCGGCTGCGAACTGCTTTTCCATCTCCAGGATCACGTGTGAACCATACCAAAGGGACGGGCTGCCGATGATGTAGGTCTGGAACATGCCGGGGTCACGTAGAAGGATGGTCGCCGCGAGGAGCCCGCCATAGGAGTGACCCCAGAATATCCGTTTGGCCGGGTCGGTGTGATAGTGCGCCTCGACCAACGGAATGACGACGTCCTTGACGTATGCCTGATAGGCAGTTGATCCGCCGTAGACATGGCCCGTCGAAGGTTGGGCGGTCGGCGTGTAGTCACGGCGGCGGCTATCCTCAAGCGATTCGCCATCCGCATAGCCCAGCCCGACAACGACAAGGTCCCTTTTATCGGCCTCCGTCAGGTCACGGATTTCGCAGATGTGACGCGGAAACGCCCGGCCCCCGTCTGCCAGGAACAGCACCGGATGCAACGCGGGACTTGCGGGGTCAAACCCTTGGGGGAGACTGACGAACAACTGGTATTTGCGCCCCGAGACCGGATCGGGCAGCGGGACGGAGTAAGTCTTCGCGTCGCATTGCTTCGCCCCCGGCGTTGCCACCGCGCCACGCGGCACTAAGCACGGCGACAGGAGAAATGCGGCGAGGACAATGCCAAGATGCGATGGGATCCGGCCGGAATTTCCCGGATGAGCTTTGTCTCGCTGGTGAAGGGGCATGCGATCCATTCCGTTTGTCTGACGTTCACGGCGGCTATTTTTCCATTGCCTTAAGACTGGCTTAAGGTGGCCCCCGTCTGTCTGGCTTCAAAGCGGAGACAGACTTGAAATGCAAGACGTTGACCTCATCATTCGCCGCCGAACGCTTCTCGTGGCCGCAGTCGCGGGTCTCCTCGCAGGCTGTTCCACCACGACGCCTCCGATACAGACCGTTTCCTTAACCGCGCCAGCCGGCGATGATCCACTCCCAGCCGCACTCGCGATCTATGCGGCGATGCCGCAGGAAGAGTTTCCAATCCCGGCGGTGGATCTGGGACAGGTCGAGCCACGGTTCAGGCGGCAGGTCGTCGAGTATCCGACGAACGAAAAGGTCGGGACGCTGATCGTCGACACGCCCAACAAGTTCCTCTACCACGTCCTGCCCGGTGGCAAGGCGATGCGGTATGGCATCGGCGTCGGTCGTGATGGCTTCTCCTGGTCGGGGCGGGCGACCGTCGCCTACAAGCGGGCCTGGCCAAAATGGACCCCGCCTGACGAGATGGTCGCGCGCGATCCGCGCCTGCGACCGGTCAGCAAGGAGAATGGTGGCATGCCGCCCGACCTTCGAAATCCGCTTGGCGCCCGGGCGCTTTACATCCATCAGGGTGGGAAGGACACGCTCTACCGCCTTCACGGCACCCCCGAAGCATTCTCGATTGGCAAGGCGGTGTCGTCCGGCTGCATCCGGCTCCTGAACCAGGATGTGATCGACCTCTACAACAATGTCCGGGACGGCAGCACGATCGTCGTCCTGCCCGATCCGTCAATGCGGGAGCAGCCCGGTGCGTGAAGTCCATTCCAAAGTCTTGAAAAGGAGAGCAGATGTGAAAAACGAAATCGAAATGCGGGCGCTTGGGCGTCGCGCCTTTCTTCAGATATCCGTCCTTGCGGCGGCGGCACTTCCGGCGATCGCCTTTGCGGACGATGACCTCGGCATGGCGATGATTCTGCGCGATCCGGCCGCACCTGTCACCGGCAATCCGATGGGGAATCTCACCGTGGTCACCTTCCTCGACTACAATTGCCCTTGGTGCAAGAAGACGGCCGTGCCGATGCGTGAGGCGGTCTCGAAGGATGGAGGTGTGCGACTGGTCTACAAGGACTGGCCGATTATCACGAAGGACTCGGTTGACGGCGCACGGCTTGCGCTCGCTGCAAAATATCAGGGCCGTTACGACTCCGTCCACGAGGCCTTGATGGCGATCAAGACACCTAAGGTGAAGGTTGACGAGATGCGGGATGTCGTCAGAAACACCGACGGTGTCGACTTCGCCCGCCTTCAGGATGATCTTGCAAAGCATGAAACGGAGATCTCTGCGTTGTTGAAGCGGAACGACGATCAGGCGAGGTCGCTCGGCCTGCGCGGCACGCCCGCCTTCATCGTCGGCAAATATCTTGTTCCCGGGGCAATCCAGAGCGCCGACGAGTTCACGGACCTCTTTGCCAAGGCCCGTCAGCAGGGCTAGCCACGTGCCTTCGCGATCGCGTCCTTCAGACCCTTGCGGTCGAGGACGCCCGCGAAGGTCGTCGACCCCACCACGAAGGAAGGGGTGCCAACGAATTTGAAGGCGGACGCCTGCAGCCAGTTGCGATCTAGCAGGCTGGAAATCCATGCCTGGTTCTTGACCACGGCCTTGCCGACGTCGTCGAAGGTTAATCCGACCTTGGCAAGCGCCTTTTCCACATCGGTCTGCTGCAGTTTCAAGGGCGTGCGGAACATCGCATCGAGCGCCTTCTCATACTTGCCAAGCTTTGCGGTCGCGAGCACCGCCTGCGCCGCGATGATCGACGCGCCGCCGAAGACTGGCCAGTCCTTCATCACGAGCCTGACCTTGCCATCTTGCTCGACGACCTCCCGGACCGTCTCGTATGACGTCTTGCAGTACGGGCATTGATAATCGAAATACTCGACCACGGTGACGTCACCGTTCGGATTGCCGAGAACGGGTGCTTCGGGATCGCTCAGAACCAGTTCGCGGCTGGTTGGATCCGCCGTTGCTCGCGCAAGTGAGGGAGGAAGTATGGCGGCAAGGGCTGCGCCCACTGTGAAATGTCGGCGAGTAAGGTTCATGAAGGGGCTCCCCTGCTAGAATTGATGGATTGCGCGGTGGCTGCCGCTTTCGCCGCAGCATCGATCACATTCTGCGCAGAGATCTCGCCGACCAGACTGTCCGCCGCAGAAGCGTCCCTGCGGAAGAACAGCATGGTCGGAGGGCCGACAACACCGTTGTCCGTCATCAGCTTCTGCTTGGCCGGCGTCATTTGCGACAGATCGACAATGACAAGATGAGTATCCGCAAGGCCAACAGCAACCCGGGGGTCGCTCAGCACCGAGCGGTCGATGACATGGCACGAAACGCACCAGTCGGCGGTGAAGTAGACGAGGCTCGGCATGCTGCTCTTCGCAAGGGCGCTCCGCAGTTCCTCATCGTCAGAGACGCTCACAAAACTCGCCTTGCTTAGGCCGGGCGACGGCGTCGCAACGCTGCCGCTGAATCCCTTCAACGGCTGGAGCATGCTTGTCGCACCACTTGCTGCTCCGAAGGCAAGGAACGCACCATAGAGAATGGCGAGAAGACTGCCGGATTTTACCAACCTCCGCCCAAGCCCCGTCTCCGGAGACATGGTATCGAATGCACCGAAGCACACGCCGACTGTCACGAGAACGGCCGCAGAAAGTCCAAGCGTCACGGTCGGCTCGACCAGACGGTCAAGATACCAGACCGCGGTGCCGAGGAATATGAAGCCGAACAGCCACCGGACCTGGGTCATCCAGGCGCCCGCGCGCGGCAGCAGCGCTGCTCCCGACGTCCCGATGACGATAAGAGGGATGCCTTTTCCGATCCCGAGTGCGAACAGCGCGGCGGCGCCAAGCGCGATGTCGCCAGTCTTGGCGATGTAAAGGAGCGCACCCGCAAGCGGGGCTGTCACGCACGGGCCAAGCAGCAGCGCGGAAGTGAAACCCAGAACGGCCGTCGACCCGATCGTTCCACGGAGCGTGCGTTGGCGACGAGCGAGTCGGTCCCGTAGGAATGCCGGTAGCTGGATCTCCACCATTCCGAAGCTGGCGATAGCTAGTAGAACGAATAGCCCGACCATCACCCCCACGGCCATTCGTGACTGAAGCGCGATCTGGAAGCTCTGGCCAAGCCATGCGGCAAGCACGCCGAAGAGGCTGAAGGCCGCAGCGAGTGCGACGACATAGACGACGGATAGGAAGAATCCCCGTTCAGGCGACAGCGAAGTGCCCTGCCGCCCAAGGGTCGCCGCAAGGATCGGATACATCGGAAAAACGCAAGGCGTGAAGGCGAGAAGCATGCCGAGACCCACAAAGGATGCCAGCAGTAGGGCCATACCACCGCGGCTCAGGATTCCCTCGACCATCCCTGCATCGGCAGGTGCCGCAGATTGTTCGACCGCCTCCATAGTCGCTGAAGGCGGAATGAGCGTGAAGGGCTTGAAAGCGGTGGCGTCTGGCGGCCGTGGCGCCAAAGGGTCGTCCGACCCCATGCGCAGGCCATCAACCTGGACCGTGCGGACCGGATAGCAGATGCCGCCGTCCTGGCAGCCCCTGAACGACACCTTGAGCTTTACCGGGGCGTTGGCAAGCTTTGCCGCCACCTGATCAAAATAGACCTCGGTGGTGCCGAAACCGGGATCGTCCTTCATCGCTCCCGATGGCGTCTGCAGATCGAGTTTTCTCCCATCGTCCGTATTTGCCTCGAGGGCGTCGCGATAAAGGTAATATCCCTTTGTGATCTCCCACCGGAACGTCGCAATGGGGCCTGACCGATCGACAGAGAGCTTGAAGGCGTCCTCCATCCTCATCGGCGCATCGACGGCAAATGCTGAGCCGCATAACGACAGTAAGACAAGGATCGCGAACGGAAGATTGAGACGCATTCTTTCTCCTTATGGGATAGGCCATTAACAGATACGGCCTGCGGCCGCCAGCTTAAGGCAGCCTTAAGGTATGCAGCGGAGATCTCCGCAGCCGACAGATGGAGTGTTCGATGCGCCTGCTCGTGGTGGAAGATGACGATGTGCTGCTTGATGGTCTGAAGGTCGGATTGGAACTTGCCGGCTTCACGGTCGATACAGTGACGACGGTGGCGGATGCGCGCTCTGCCCTCGAGCACGTCCGCTTTGATGCGGTCGTTCTTGACGTGATGCTCCCCGACGGAACTGGCCTCGACCTGCTGCGGCACGTCCGGGACCGCCGCGACCGAGTGCCTGTCCTGTTGCTGACGGCCAAGGACGCGACCGCCGACAAAATATCCGGCCTTGACGCCGGGGCTGACGACTATCTCGGCAAGCCGTTCGATCTCGACGAGGTCGCTGCACGCCTGCGGGCCATCATCAGACGCGGCGAAGGACGTGCGGAAGGCATTCTGGAGAGCCAGGGGGTGACGCTTGATCCTGCCAGGATGGAGGCTCGAAAAGACGGCAGTATCATCCCGCTCTCACGCCGCGAGTTCGCGATCATCAACGCGCTCATGCAGAACCCTGGCATGATCTTCTCCAAGTCGGTGCTCGAAGAGAAACTTTACGGCTGGCAGGAGGACGTCGAAAGCAACACGATCGAGGTCCACGTCCACAAGCTTCGGGCGAAGCTCGGCACGACGTTTATCGAGACCGTCCGTGGAGTCGGCTACCGGGTAGGAAGGATCGCCTGATGTCCATTAGGGTAAGACTATATACCGTTCTTCTTCTCATGACTGGTGTCGTCTGGCTCTCGGCCTGCGTCTGGATCTATGCGAGCACCAAGGAACGTCTTGAACATGTCCTCGACGCACGACTGGTCGAGTCCGCTAAAATGGTCAGTTCGCTCGTCGGAGATCGGCCTGTCATGGCGGGCTTCAACGGCGAGGCAGCAAGTTCCGGGCCAGGCCTTGAAGCCGAGCCTATGGAAGCTCCGTCCTATGAGCGTCAGCTCGCTTGCCAGATCTGGTCGGTCAGCGGGAAGCTGCTCAGCAAGTCCGACAGCGCGCCCGTCGCGTCGCTCTCTGATCACGCTACTGGGTTCCAGAACACGACGATCAACGGCGCGGCCTGGCGCGTCTATGCCGTAATCAAGCCCGACCTTGGCGTGAGAGTGCTTGTCGGGGATAGCCTGCAGGTCCGGGACCGCCTGGTCGACGATGTCATCAAGGGCCTGCTATATCCGGCAATTCTCATCATGCCATTGATGGTCGGGCTGATCTGGTTGTCGGTATCCAAAGGACTGGCTCCCTTAGAGCGACTGGCAGCAAGCCTGACCGCCCGCGACGCCTCGCAGCTTCATCCATTTGTCGACCGGAGCACAGCCTCGGAGCTACGCCCCATGATCCACGCCCTCAACAGTCTGCTCTCTCGCGTCCAGTCTGCCCGGGAAAGGGAGCAGGAGTTCATCACCTACGCTGCGCATGAGCTGAAGACACCGCTTGCGGGACTGAAGACGCAGGCGCAGGTCGCAATGCGTTCGACCGACCCGGAAGTGCAGCGTCAGGCGCTGAAACGGATCGAGCAGAGCGTCGACCGAACGAGCAGGATGGCGCGACAGCTTATCGACCTGGCGGCGGTCGAGGCTGTTGAAAGTGTCGCCCGACCCGAACAGATGGTCGACGTATCGACCCTCATTCTCGATGTCGCGCACGATCTCGAATTTCTGCAGAAATCGCGGGGCGTCCAGGTGATCTACGCACCGCCGCATCGGGCAAGACCTATCTCCATTGCTGCCGACGCATCACTTCTGCGACTGGCGATCCGAAACATCATGGAGAACGCAGTACAGCATGCACCGTGCGGATCTGTCGTCGAATGTATAACACAAGTGACCGATGGGAAGCTCAGCGTCATCGTCTCCGACGAAGGGCCTGGCATCTCAGTCGACGAGCAGGAGAAGGTTCTTCAGCGCTTCTATCGATCACCGCGTTCCGTGCCCGGCGGAAGCGGACTCGGGCTTGCCATTGTCAAGATGTCGATCGAACGTCTTGGAGGAACGCTCAGGTTTGGAGGACCAGCCCCCCGATTCCACGTCCGGCTCGAAGTCTAGCGCCAGCGGACGGTCAGTAGAATGCGCGCGACTGGAGGGGTGTCGACTTACCTTTGCAATGGGCGATACCCCTCCAGATAGCGCGCATCCGATCGATCCTCAACGAGCGTTGAGGCGACCCTTCTTAGGAACGAGCGCGTCTCGTTTCACTTTTGCTCACGTTCAATCTCCCACCGATACTTGCCGCGATGGCGAGTTCGGCCAGCGCCGCGACGAGCATGATCGCGAGAAAGACATTCCGTCCGAAATGGACGAGCACCCAACCGCCCACGGCCGGGAAGCCGAAGATACCCACAAAATAGGACATGGCGAACCAGGTCAGCGCTGCATGGCGGTAGCGGGGTACGGTGTTGTTGACGGCCCAGGTCTGGATGACCGAATAGACGAGACCGTAACCGATGCCGGTGAGGATCGCCGAGAGGATCTGGAAAGCCGGGTGAATGCCGATGCCGAACATAGCGGCGACACCCAGGCACATCGAGGTCAAGAGAGCGGCGGCAAGCTGCGTCTGCGGTAGCGTTGCCAGGAAGCGAGCAAGCAACAGCCGGGCGGCAACGACGGTGATGGCATACACGCCGAAGAAGGTTGAGGCCGTGGCCGCCGTTCCTTCGACCAGCGAGGACTGGAAGGTCAGCAAGCCGGAGAAGACGCAGGCGCCGAGCGCGACCATCAGGATCGGCCGGATCGAAGCGCTGCGGGCAATCGCGCCGATATCGCGCACCCAAGGGCGGAGTGCAACCGTTCGCGGTGCGCCCGGCGCCATCGAACCGAAGCTCCAGAGCAGGACGGAAGCAGCAAGGCATGCAGCACCGACCAAAATGAAGGTGGTCTCGACCGAGAGCCCCGCCTGCGTCAGTACAAGGTTGAGAATGACAGGGCCGCCACCGATTCCCGCCATCTGGAAGGCTCCGAAGCGGGTAAACCAGAAACCGCGATCGGCATCGGTGACACGCTCGGAAAGCGCCATCGGAACGCCGATATAAAACATCCCCCAGCCGAGCCCGATCAGGAAGCCCGATACGAGCGGTAGGCCGAGGCCGCTGCCTCCAGCGAAGGCAAGCAGCAGGAACCCGAGCGCCACGGCGGCGCTGGCAATTGCGCTCATGCGCGCCGCGTCGATGCGCCCGGAAAGCCAGCCGACCAGCGGCACGCCGGTGAAGGTTCCCACCATGGCGGCGCCGAGCGTCAGACCAGTATCCACATCGCTGCCGCCATGGGCACGGTAATAGGTCGAAAACAGGAAGGTAGCGCCATAGCCCGCCGCAGCAAGCATGGTGCCGGTGAAAAGGAGGGGTGCAGCAGACTGGCGCATGGGCATTTCCAGGCAACGGTTGAAAGTGGCCCAGTAAAAGTGGAGAATGGAAAGAATTTCCAGAGCCACTTCGAGTCGATGATGCAAGCCACTTCACCCCGCCAGACCGACGCCCGGACCCTCCGCCGCGAAAGTGCGGCAGCCGGTTTCCTGCCCGAGCTCGATGCGTCGTCGTCCGTTCCCGCCGTGCGTCAGCTCTATCTGCAACTGCGCGGCGGCATCGTCGCGGGAACGCTGCAGCCCGACCACCGGCTGCCCTCGACCCGAACGGCGTCAGTCGAATGGTCGCTGTCGCGCGGGCTGATCGCCGAGGCCTATGAGATGCTGATCGCCGAGGGCTACGCAAAGGGGCGGCATGGCTCCGGCACCTATGTCGCCTCCGGCCTGCCACCAATGCCAATCGGAAGCGGCGGCGCGCGCGAGCCGGCTGACAACAGCGCGCGGCGCGCGATTTCCACAGCAGCGCGGCTGACAATGCGCACGGACCTTTCACCACCCGCCCAGATCGCCTTTGCCACCGGCCGGGTAATCCACGACAAGCGCACCGCCGGGCTCCTGAAGCGGCTTGCCAACCGCCATAGCGATTATGCCAACGACGGCTACCGCGATCCGCAGGGTGAACTATCGCTACGCCAGGCCGTGTCAGCCCATCTTGCCGCCTCGCGCGGCGTGCGCTGCGATCCCGGACAGATCTTCATCACCTCAGGCACCCAGCAGGCGCTGGATTTTGCCATTCGTGTGCTCGTCTCGCCCGGCGAGAGCGTGATGATCGAGGATCCCTGCTACCCGCCGGCCCGGCTCGCTTTCCTCTTGAACGGCGCCGAGATCACTGGCCTGCCTGTCGATAGAGAGGGACTGATCACCGAGCGGCTGTCTCTCCATGACGGCCCCGCGCCGGCGGCGATCTACGTCACCCCATCGCATCAATATCCCTCGGGTTCGGCCCTGCCGCTGGCGCGCCGGCTGGAGTTGCTCGCCTTCGCGCAGGCCCGCGGCAGTTGGCTCATCGAGGACGACTACGACAGCGAATTCCGCTATGACGGCCATCCGATCGCCTCACTGCAGGGCCTCGATGCGACGCGACGGGTCATCTACGCCGGCACCTTCAGCAAGGCACTGCTGCCGGGCTTCCGCGTCGGTTATTTGATCGTTCCCGACGATCTCGTCGCTGCCTTCCGCGCGGTGCGCCCGATCATCGACCGCTTCCCGGCGCCACTCAACCAGCTTGTCGTCGCTGATTTTCTCAACGAGGGCTATTTCCCGGCCCATCTGCGCCGCCTGCGCGAAAGCTACCGTGCCGCCCGTGATAATCTCGCCATGCTCCTGAAAGAGCGGCTCTCTGCCCATCTGATCGCTCAGGTGCCTGAACAGGGCATTCATTTCACCGTCAGAAGCACCGGCACATGGACCGATGACCAGGCACTGGCCGAAGCTGCGCTGAAGGGCGGTGTCGTCGTCATTCCGGTCTCGCCGATGCATATCTCGGCCTCCCCGGAACCGCGGCTGCTATTGGGTTTCTCAGGGCTGACGATTGCGGAGGCCGATCTCGCAACACGGCGGCTGGCAAACGTTTTGGAGCACACCCCGTTCACCCGGCGTTTTCCACCGACGTAGCGCGCGTACTTTATCGGCTCCGGCAACCCGATGAACTCACCGAAACCTTTTTCGCACGCGGTTTTTGATTTAGCTTCCGCTTGGCAATTCCCAAGGTTGCGGATCTGTGAGTGCACCACCGAACAACATCATCTTTTTTTGGTTTTCTCAATGAATGAACATGTCAAACCCGTCGAGCTCAGGAAAGCGTTTCGCCTGGTCAATCACGGCCCGACTGTCTTGTTGTCCGCACGCAACGGCAGCGTCGACAATGTCATGGCAGTAGCCTGGTGCTGCGGGCTCGACATTGACCCTCCGAAGCTCACTGTCGTCGTCGACACGATCGCTCACACACGCTCGTTGATTGAGTCTAGCGGAGCTTTCGTGGTGCAAGTGCCAACCGTCGCACAACTCAAGCTGACACGCGAGGTTGGTAGCAGGACATTGTACAAGGAGCCCGAAAAGCTCCGAAATTCAGGGGTGTCGATCTGCGAGATGGCGGGTCATGACTTGCCATTTGTCGAAGGTTGTTCTGCATGGCTTGCCTGCCGGCTGATCAGCGAGCCGCACATTCAAGATGTCTATGATCTCTTCATCGCAGAGGTTATCGCCGCATGGGCGGATGATCGCGTGTTTCGCGACGGACACTGGCATTTTGAGACCGCCGGGCCGGAATGGCGTAGCCTTCACCATGTAGCGGGAGGGCATTTTTACGCAATCGGAGAGGCATTTCCTACCGATTCTAACGGAGATTAGATCGTCGGGGACCAGGCCTGTCCTCGCAGGAAGCCGCCGACCGTGGCACAATCCACGCACTTGGCTCGGGCGGCGATTCGTCGCCACCACCTCATATTGCAACCGACACCACTCGAGTGCACTCGAAGCCGGATAAAACCTGGGCGGCAACCTCAATCAGGTCGGGGATCAGCGCCTGCGCGACGCAGGGCGCCAGGCCGAATGGCGAAATGGCGAAAGAGAGCCCGGCTCAGCGCCGATTCTGACTGGTAGCCGACATCGGCAGCAATCTCGCTCAGTGAGTCTGTCGTGTGAGCGATGCGGTTGCGAGCGATCCCGAGCCTTATCTCGGTGAGAAACGCAAGAGGCGACATTCCGCATATGCGGCGAAAGGCACGGACAAGTGTCGCGCGCGAAACCGCGCCGATGGAGGCAAGTTCGTCCAGGCTCCAGTGACGCGCCGGGGCGCCGAGCATGGCAAGAGCCGCTTTTGCCGTTTCACGATGACCAAGAAGCGCCAGCAGCCCATCTGCCGGAGGCTCGGCTTCCAGATGCGCCCTTAAAAGCATGACAAAGAGCGCGCTTGCCAGATCGCGCGCGATTGCCGCCGCGCCGGCTCGATCGGCGTCCAGTTCGTCGCGGATGGTCTCCGCCAGCTTCCGGCAAGCGACTTGTCCGCTGAAACGAAGTATGACTGCCTGGGGCAACAGCATCAGCAGAAGATCGTTGGTTGCGCTCTCCAAATTCAGCCGGCCACAGATCAGTTCGGTCTCGGAGATATTTCCTTCCGTTTCCTTGATGCGGATGGCATTTGTTTCGGTGATCCGGATCGCCTGATGAAAATGATCTCCGTCGCCGCCATAAGCGACATGGGCATCACCGTTTGGAAGCAGCAGCACATCGCCCGCCTCCAGCCGGATAGTCGGCTGCCCTTTACGCTCAACCGAGCAGGCCCCCTTCGTTACAATATGAAAAGCTGCCCAGCCCTTAGCTTCCGACCTGTGGGCCGAGCGCCAACTGCCGCCGAAACGGCAGAAATCCTGCAACTCCGGCCGCACTCTCAGCAGGGGGGCAAGCAAGCGCAATACGTCTTGGTGTCCAGTCATTAGCACGCCCAGGCAATTTGATCCGCTCGGCCATATCGTTGCGCCCGACGGATATCAACAGGCAGATCGAGGAGGTGCAGTATCCCTTCGTCAACAAAGGAGACCAAAGATGCATATGATGGATTGGAACGGCTATCGAAGCCAGGTTGTTGCCGGAGTTGGCGATGTGGCCAAACTGTCGCCGGACACGGTAAAAGGATATGCCCAACTCAGCGCCGCCAACGCCAAGAATGGCCATTTTGACGCGAAGACGCGCGAGCTGATCGCGCTGGCGGTTGCCGTTACCTTGCGCTGTGATGGCTGTATCACCGTCCACACGGCGGCGGCCCAAAAAGCCGGCGCAACCGCAAGCGAGATCGCAGAAGCGCTCGGTGTCGCGATAAGTGTGAATGCAGGGGCGGCGCTGGTCTATACGACCCGCACACTCGATGCCTTCGCCGCGGCGGCGGAAGCGAACGACCCGGCATGAATTTCGGTCCCTCCGGTGAGGCTGCGGACGCCCGGCAATGGGAGTGGATCCGCCGGAGGGACCGAGCATAGACCGACCTTCGCCCGGATTATGACGATTATCACAGGCGCTATAGACTTCGTGCCTTTCGTGATGACCAACGGCACCCACAGCCATCCTCGCCTAGGCAATCACCGTTTGGTTCTCGACCGCATCATCCGTCGCGGAGGGACCGGCGCTCAGTGGAGCAAATTATATTGCCGGATGTTCAATCTTGCCATGCTGACGCCGGATTGTTCTGATGTCTGACTGCGCCGACATTGGAAGGGCGCATCATGGAATTCCTCAATCGCTACATTGACCTTCCGCTGCTTCGCGGCGGATCGGCGGCCATGCGGATGTGGCATAAGCAAACCGGCCATTCTCCGCAGAAGCTCTCCCCCTCGTGGAGCCTCGTCGTCATCCTTGTCCTTATGTCGGCAAGCGGCCTGCTGCTGAACGGGCCGGTTTACGTTTTCGCAATCGGCGCGCTCATCATGCTTTCCGTACCGTCATTGCGCTCTTTGCTCCCTTCCCGAACAGAGCGGAATTACGACATGCGATCTTATCAGGCACTGGCGGCTGCAGCGACTCGCAAACGTGAGGCCGAATGGGCGATCCGTCTGACCGTCTTGTTCACAGCCATCATCTTCCCCTTCTGTGTCTCCGCCGGTGACGAGACAGCGGGTCTCTTCCTGCTTGGCGCCAGCCTTTGGTTTGTGCTCACGGCTCCCGTGAAAATGTACCTTGACGCCGCCGAACCACCACCACCGGGCAGCGGAAGCAGGCAGGCGTGGCTGAAACAAGCAGCACGATCAGCTTGATCGCCACCCGGCATGCAGGGAACAAAGTGCCCCATGCTCCGTTCTTCATTCAGCAACGAATGGAGAGCGAAATGCTTTATTATGCGCTGGTATTTCTCGTCGTAGCCTTGATCGCAGGTGCCCTTGGCTTCGGCGGCATAGCGGGCGCGTCTGCGTCTATCGCACAGGTCCTGTTCTTTATCTTTCTTATCTTCTTCGTCGTTTCTCTCGTCATGAATGTGATGAGGCGCTGAGACACGATCGGGCGTGCCAGCCAGCAGCTCTTACCGGCTGGTTGGCGCGCGCCTTTAAGTAATCGACGGAGATCGATGATGTGCCCTGCAAGCCCTAGCCCCCTCCCAGCGTCGCAGTGACCAACGTCCGGAGCGCGCATGGGGATCCTCGCTTGAAGCAGGCCTACGCCGTCAATGGCGATCAATCCAATCTTGAAGAGTTGCTATTTTTCAGATCGCTGTAAAAGAATACGCATTTCTTCAAAATGTCTCTTGCGCTCTACATCGCCGTCATTGGGCACATAGCATGTGCTTGAGATACAGAACTTGACAAGGTTGTGAGGCTTGTCCGCCTTCTCGAATTCGCACTCGAACGTGTCGCTCATATCTGCCGCGGCAGCGCCTGGCCGTGTGGAGTAAGTCATGCGCACGCCAGGCGGCTTGAGTTCAGGAAAAGACTGCACCGTCCCGATAGCAAGGCCATCCGATAGAAAGAAGTTCTTGGCCACAGTCTTGCAGGTTGCCTCCAGATCAGAAGACTGGGCAAGAACAGCCGTTGGAAACACCATAATGCTGAATAAAACAGGATACTTCAACATGGCGACCTCCTGTGAACGTCTCCCAGACGAATGAGAGCACGATCAGCAAACGTAGCTGGAAACGCAGAGTTCCATAAAACTGCACAAAGCCATTTTCCCAACGGCACTGAGGCTACAAAGATCAACAAGGCTTTCCCAGTGTCAGAACGGACGCTCGCGGGCGCGCTATTGCTCGACGCTACATATCCACGAACCTGATTTTCTGGCCATCAAGGTAGCCGTGCTCGTAAGCTTTCGCCTGTTCACTATCGTCGGGATAGGGGTTCTTTCTGTCTTCCGCTTCGCACTTTCCAGCCTTCACGCCCTGTTCATAGGCTTCCTTTTCGCTCTCTGAAGCGGGAAGACGAGGCGATGGCTCGGGGAAGTATTGTATGGGGTTCGGTAGTCCTAGCGCGGGTGCGAAGACTGAGGCTCTCGGCGGGGTTTGCGGGCACATGGTAAATTCCTCCTGTCATGGAAACGCTGGTTGCGCCCGGCGGTTCCCTAAAGTCGTCGAGCCATCGCAATGTCTTTTCGGCAGTGTCGCGCTCCAATCCGGCGCGCACGATCTTTCGGTCCGGAGTGCCATCCAATTGAGCCGATGCGCCCCGTGATCGAAGGGTGAAACCTTTTGAGTGATGGGCCGTTGTCTTGCTTATGACCGACACTAAATCCAGCCCGAAATCGGTCGACGGCAACGAGTCGGCTGATGTCGAAAGGTCGCAGCAAGAGAAGAGTTCGACTGTCGAGGCCGAGCAGCCACCCGATTTAGTCGAACCTGACCCGGATTTGACTTTTGAGGAAACCGAGCGCGCACGCAAGAGGTATTTGCTCACGCGTTTCTGGATAAGCGCGAGGGGCTATTGGAGCCGGCGTGGAGATCGTTTTGCCTGGCCATGTTCGATCGGACTACTTGCATTGATCGGCATCAATGTCTGCTTTCAGTATGGGATCAATATCTGGAACCGAGCAATTTTTGACGCGATCGAGCAACGTAACGCTCACGCCGTCTATTTCCTGAGTGCGGTGTTTCCGCCGCTCGTACTCGGTAGCGTCGCCCTCGTCACAGTACAAGTCTACGTTCGTATGATGATCCAAAGACGATGGCGCTTCTGGCTGACGACCGCCCTGATCGCCCGATGGCTCGCCAATGGTCGCTATTATCAACTCAACCTGATCGGCGGTGACGACCACAAGAATCCCGAGGCCCGTCTCTCGGAGGATTTACGGATTGCCACGGAATCGCCAGTCGACTTCATCGCCGGTGTTATTTCCGCATTCGTGTCGGCCTCGACCTTCATCGTGGTGCTTTGGACGATCGGCGGTGCCCTGACTTTTCAGATCGCAGGTTCAGTCTTCACAGTTCCCGGCTTCCTCGTTGTTACCGCGGTCCTTTATGCCGTGATCACATCCACCTCTATGGCGGTTATCGGTCGGCATTTCGTCGAGGTCTCCGAGGTTAAGAACCAGGTGGAAGCGGAATTTCGCTACACGCTGACGCATGTTCGCGAAAACGGCGAGAGCATCGCGTTGCTCGGCGGGGAGGAAGAAGAGCGCAGTGACCTCGAGCGGACTTTCGGGAATGTATTGAAACAGTGGGCGTTGCTCGCTCACCA
Source organism: Rhizobium sp. BR 314 (assembly GCF_047445805.1). NCBI lineage: Bacteria > Pseudomonadati > Pseudomonadota > Alphaproteobacteria > Hyphomicrobiales > Rhizobiaceae > Rhizobium > Rhizobium sp. BR 314. The sequence goes on from NZ_JARWLA010000041.1 coordinate 29,105, forward strand.
ATACATGCGCACGACCCTTGTTTCGCAGGTGTCCATGTTGATTGCGCCTGTCGTGCCGGTCCTGCTTTGTGCGCCCAAATTTCTCGAAGGAAGCATGACGCTCGGCCAAGTGATGCAGGCTGCCTCCGCCTTCGCCATCGTTCAGACCGCGTTTGGATGGCTGGTCGACAACTATCCGCGCCTTGCCGATTGGAACGCTTCCGCGCATCGTGTCGCCTCGCTTATGACATCGCTTGACGGGCTCGAACGAGCCGAAGCGAACGATACTCTTGGACGAATCAAGCATGGCGAAACGGGCGACGACGCGATGTTGTGCCTCAACGATCTTTGCGTAACACTCGACGACGGCACCTCCGTGGTCAAGGAAACGGAAGTTGAAATCGATCCGGGCGAACGCGCGTTGGTCGCCGGAGAATCCGGCACGGGCAAAAGCACGTTGATACGGGCAATTTCCGGTCTGTGGCCCTGGGGCCATGGCAGCGTCAACGTCCATCCGGATAGCCGTTTGTTCATGTTGCCCCAGCGACCTTACATACCTTCAGGCACACTTCGCCGTGCGATCGCCTATCCGCGAGCGGCCGACGACTGGACGACGGACGAAATCAAGGCCGCCATAAGGAAGGTCGGCCTCGACTATCTCGACGATAAAATCGAGGAAGAAGCGCCATGGGATCAGACGCTGTCGGGCGGTGAGAAGCAGAGGCTCGCATTTGCGCGCCTTCTGCTGCACGATCCCGACATCATCGTGTTGGATGAAGCAACGTCAGCCCTCGATGAGAAGAGCCAGGATAGGATGATGGAGATGGTGATAACCGAATTGCCGAAGGTCACCATTATCAGCGTGGCGCACCGCACCGAGTTGGAAGCCTTCCACAGCCGCAAGATTACCCTGGAGCGCCGCGAGGGTGGTGCAAAGCTGGTCAGTGATATCGATCTTGTTCACCGCCACAGAAAGGGGAATCTGCTTTTGCGGCTGTTGGAAAACAGAAGGCCCGTACAACAAGGCAGTTTGGTCCCCGGCAAGGAAGGATGCCCTCCAAGTTAGCCGACGTTGGCGCGATTGCTGAGCACTTCCAAACCGATCCGGTCGCATTCGAGGGGAAAGGAAGATTGACCTACGACGTGTATTCCGGGAGGAAATACCATCTATTCGTCGAGCAGCGCGACAGCCAACTTTCAGAAAGCTGCACCGCCTCCCTCGACGCTCTTTGCCGCCTATGATTGGGGCAACGCCAGAACGCGGCATCTCAAAATATCGCCAACCGACGCTTTACCTCTAATCAGCCTACTTTGCTGGCCGGACCTCAATGAGGCTGGTCGGAACGCATCCCAGGAATGCGATAGCACAGCTTGCAGTGCCGCATCAAAGCGACTGTTAATGGGACGCCGCAACGCCTTCATTAACACAAGCTCACAGCCGCCACTTGCCGCTATTTTTCTCTGCGCTAAACTACACAAGACTTGGTTGCATTTTTGCCGGCCGCCAAATCGGCGGTCCGATCACCGCTAACCCGATGGTCTTGTAAGCTGATATGATTTGGAATCATCGCATCACCCGTGTCACCGTAGGTCTGCTGCTTCTTGCGCTTGCAATTGCGGTCTCTTTGCCAGCAATAACCGGCTATACAAGCCGGGATGGTACCGTCAACGCCCGCCTGGCGCTTATCAATGCACCCATCGACGGCGTGATTTCGGGCGAGCCCGCCAAAGTCGGCGTCGCGGTCAAGTCCGGCGACACTCTCGTTGAGATCAGCAATCAGCGCGTCAACCGCGCAGTTCTGGCGTCTCTCGAAGCGGAGCGCAATACCGCACGCGATCGCGTCACGTCGCTTAAGAAGGAACGCGAGGATCTGACGCAGCTTCGCGAGCAACTCGCCACCCGCATGGAAGTCTTCAAACAAGCGACGATTTCCAACCTTGAGCGCGAGGTTGAGATCCTGCGGAAAAGAGTCGAGGTTTCACAGGCACAAGATCTCGCCGCTCAGGTCGATCTCGATCGCCGGAAAGAACTGGAGTCCAAAGGCATTCTCACCCAAAGAATGGTCGATGCGGCCCGCGCAGCCGGTGCCGCAACTGGTGGCGAGGTCCAAGTGAGCAATCTGACCGTCGATCAACTGCAACAGCGGCTGGACGCCGTTCGGAAGGGTATCTTCGTCTTCGGAGACGGTCAAAACGACGTGCCTTACTCCCGCCAGCGCCAGGATGAAGTCATCGTTCACATCAGCGACCTGAATTCTCGGATCGCGGAGAATGAAACCCGAGCCACGGAGATCGAAAAGCAACTGACGGAAGAGGGCATTCGAGTGAGTAGCCTCGAGTCGGCAGCAGCAACGGCGCCATTCGATGGCGTCGTATGGAGCCGAAACGTCGTGAATGGCTCCAATGTCGTGCTCAATAATGAGCTTATGCGGATTCTTGACTGCCGGGAACTGTTCGTCGACATCCTTCTGCCGGAAGTTGACTACGACGAAATCTATCCGGGGTTGGTTGCTCAAGTTCGGTTGCTCGGGCGCAGCGACGTGTTCAAGGGAACCGTCGTTTCCGTAAAGGGAAGTTCGGCGGCAACGGACACGGATTCCTTTGCCGCCAGCCTGCCGGTCTCGTCGCAGCGCAATGCCCGTATCCGGGTTCTTCTAGAGCCTTCCTTTATGAACGGCGACTTCCAAAACTTCTGCCAAGTCGGACGAACCGTGCAAGTTCGGTTTCCAAGGCACGGGTTCGGCATTACGAATTGGGTCAAAAACCTGTGGTTCAGTATCTTCTAGCGCTTGTTCCGACATTCCTTGTGATGGCATTTTTTCTGCTGGGGCCATTCAATTGGTCGCGCCATCATAGCTGGACCAGACTGGTCACCTGCGGCTTCGTCGGCGCCGTCGCATTGCGCTATGTGGTATGGCGGCTCACGCAAACCGTCCTTCCCTACCCCTTTGATGGGGCCAACTTCTTCTGGGTCTGGCTGGTATTTTTCGTGGAGCTTCTGGCATTTGTGGACGTCGTGCTTTTCCTCGTACTCATGAGCCGTTACGTCAATCGAAGCACCGAGACAGACGAGCTTGGGGCGATCTTTTTTTCACGTCAGGATCGCGACCTTCCGACAGTGGACGTCTTTATTCCCACCTACAATGAGCCACTCGATGTCCTGGAAAGAACGATTGTCGGCGCACTTTCGCTCGACTATCCGCAAGACAAGCTCAAAGTCTACGTCCTGGATGACCAGCGCCGTGATTGGCTCAAGACGTTCTGCGAAGAGAAGAATGCCATTCACGTGACACGCAATAACAATGCACACGCCAAAGCCGGCAACATGAACAATGGGCTGCAGGTAAGCTCTGGTGAGTTCGTCGCCGTCTTCGATGCCGATTTCGTACCCTACCGGCACTTCCTTCGTCGAACCCTGCCCTTTTTCTCCGATGAAAGCATTGGCATCGTCCAGACGCCCCAGCATTTTTTCAATGCCGATCCCGTGCAGACGAATTTGGGGCTTGAGAATATTTGGCCGGATGAACAGCGCCTGTTCTTTGATGAGATCGCTCCCAGCCGGGATGGATGGGATGTCAGCTTCTGCTGCGGGTCATGTTCGATCGCCCGCCGCAAAGCAGTCGACGCGATTGGTGGCTTTCCGACGGAGTCGATCACTGAGGATTTGCTTACGACGCTTTCCATGCTCAACAAGGGCTATAAGACGCGCTATCTGAACGAGCGCCTGTCGATGGGCCTCGCGGCAGAAAATCTGACCGGCTACTTTGTTCAGCGAGAGCGCTGGTGTCAGGGCGGTATTCAAACGCTTTACTTGCATAACGGGCCGCTGCGCGGCCCAGGACTATCGCTTTTTCAGCGCATCATGTTCTTGCCGGCCTCATGGATCGTCCAGTATCTGGTCCGCTTGATGATCCTGGTCATCCCGATTGTCTATCTCTGGTTCGGATTCCTGCCACTTTATTTCACGGATATTGCCGACTACGTCTCATACCAAGTTCCGCTGCTGACGGCCTATTTCCTTCTAATGCTCTGGATAACGCCAACGCGATATTTGCCCATAATCTCAAGTGCCGTCGGAACCTTCGCAACGTTTCGCATGCTACCGACCGTCATCTCGAGCCTGATAAGGCCATTCGGCAAGCCCTTCAGGGTCACGCCGAAAGGCAGTAGTAACCAGGCCAATCAATTCGACAAATATACGTTCACTTGGATTGCAACCTTGATTACGATTACGGCAATCGGGCTCATGATCGACATTGTTCCCGAGACCACACAGATTGAGGCGCAATTCTCTCCGATCGCCGCCTTCTGGGCAGGCGTCAACATTGTCGTTCTGGTGATTGCATCGCTGATTTGCTTCGAAAAACCCCAACGATTGTTTCATGCGTTTAAATTGGATGAACCAGCCGGGGTCGACGACGTTCCCGGCCGGTTGGTCAGCCTGGCCCTGGACAAGGCCGTTGTCGCGGTGCCGGTCGATTCGCGCTTCGAGTCAAAATTGGTCTCGCTGCATCTCCAGGGCTTTGCACCCTTCGAAACCGAACTGAGGCAGGTCACCCAACGGCGCAGGAGCGTAAGCCGGGGTGGTGATCGACAAGCCTATTATCTCCACCTCCATTTTGACCTCGACGGTGCTATTCGAGACGAAATGATCGTGAAGCTCTATACTGGAGAATATTCGCAAGACATTCCCGACATCGACAAGGTCGCTGTTTCGGTCAATCTGCTGCTGCGCTCCTTCGGTAGAACGCGTAAATTCTAGTCGGTAAAACGAAGGTCAGTCGACCACGACGGTTTCAAACTACAGAATGTCCTGACAAAGCCGCAAGGTTATCTCTCACCGTGCGCCGACGATATCCTGCGCCGTGCGTTCGTAGTGAGCCTGTAGGAGCCGAACTGCATCCTCTACCTTTCGACCAAGAGCAGCCTCCATGATGTCGCTATGCTCGGCCGACAGATCACGGCTCGAGGAAATCGGACCCTCGCCAAGAAAACTAGGCAAGCGATAGCGTTGCGTTTCAGCGTACAACTGCTCGAACAAGCTTAGCAGCCGCGGCGAGCCGCAGGCGGCTAAGAGGGAACGATGAAACTCATGGTGGCGCGTCTCGAATTGCGTCAGCGCACTGTTGTCGCCTACGCTCTCTGCCTCCTTCATACGACTCGATTGGAGGTCGAGCTTATGAAATGCGGCGACGAGTCCTGTTTCCCAATCGTCGTCGCCATTTTCTATCGACAGGCGCAACGCCTGGCTTTCAACCAGTATGCGCACGCTCATCACGTCGCGAATTTCTGCATGAGAGACTGGCGCAACCGTAAATCCTCGCGGAGGATCATTGACGACAAATCTCTCCGCATGCAGCCGGTTCAGCGCTTCTCGCAACGGCGAAAAGCTAAGGCCATACTGCGCTTTCAGAAACTCCAGCCGCAGGGCTTGCCCAGGCGCTAGCCGACCATGCAATATATCATTGCGCAAACTAATGTATGCGGTTTCTGCGAGTGTCATTGCGCTACTCGGCCTGCTCCCTGTTCCTTCAGCGGCTCGGACAGATGGTTGCTTTCACGAGCTTTTGCGATTCTTGCCATCATAATCTTTCCACACGGGCCTATCGATCTGAAAATAATCGCCGGAACGAAGGTAACCCCCACTTCCGTGCATGCGCGCGATAAGGCCGAGACGAGTCGTGTCAATGTAACAACGCCCGGCGTCCAGCACGAAGTCGTCACGAATGTGCACCATAGTCACTTCTCCAACGATGATCGTCTGAAGTGGACCAGTCGCAATCGATGTCAGCATGCGGCATTCCATGCTGACCGGTGCGGTCGATATCCGTGGTGGTGCGACGGTATCGGAAGGCGCAACGGAAAGTCCCGCCAGATCGATTTCATCGACATCTGAAGGGGCGTCGATGCAGGTGAGGTTCATGGCTTGCGCATTCTGCTCGTCAACCAGGTTGATGACGAACTCGCCTGTTGCGAGAATGTTTGCGGCGGTGTCTTTCAATTGGCCCGCTTGGGGCATCAAGCCGATAGCGACGGTCGGTGGCGAATTGCCCATCATATTAAAAAAGCTGAAAGGTGCTGCGTTTCGAATGCCATCGGCCGAAAGGCTCGTAATCCATGCAATCGGCCTCGGGACGATGGAGGAGGCAAGAATTTTGTAACGCTCCTGACCTGAAAGCAGGCTCATGTCAAATCGCATGGCATCATCCTTTCCCAATTGTGGAAAGCGGATTGACGGTGTTCTTGGGCCTGTCATCGACCGTCAGCTGAAAGATGTCGGGGCGACCATAGTGCCCGACAACATCGAAATCGAATTTGCCACGTTGGACGTCATCAGGATCGATCTCGGCATAAAGGATTGCCTCGCCGCCAAAATGGGGGCCGGCAAGCACGTTACCGAGCGGATCGATGATCGCACTGCCGCCACGCATCATGACTGTATCTGGCTGGTTGCCCAAAGAAGATTCATGGTCGGCCGGATAGGCGTCGCGCGTCAGATACTGGCATGCGGTGAGTACGTGGCACCGCCCTTCGAGCGCAATATGTCGCATCGAAGGAAGCCAGCTGTCGCGATCGTCGGCAGTCGGAGCGCAATAGATGCTGATCCCCAGGGAGTACATATGCATGCGCAGCATCGGCATATAATTTTCCCAACAGATGACAGCGCCCACCCGGCCCATCGGCGTATCGAAAACCGACATGGTCGAACCGTCGCCAAAGCCCCAAATGAGCCGTTCGCCTGCCGTGGGCATTAATTTGCGATGTTTGCCGACAAGCCCATTCTTTCCATCGAAGAACAAGGCGGTGCAATATAAGGTTCCGCCATCACGCTCGATACATCCAATGACGACGAAAATTTCGGCTGCAGCTATCGCCTCAGTGACAATCTCGACTTCCGTCCCGGTCAGATCGATGGCCGCGTTGTAATATTGCAGATATGCCTGACGCCCCTCCGGCTTGCGCACTCCTACAGGGCAACCGAAAGACGCTCCTTTTGGATAGCCACCAAGAAAAGCCTCCGGGAAGACGACCAATTTTGCGCCCTCACTGGCCGCTTGACGGATAATGCCAGCAGCCTTTCGCGCGGATGCGATCGGATTGTCTGGAATAGACCCAAACTGAGCGACCGCCACTTTCCAACGCGCAACCATCAAAAGCTCCTCCTCTCAAACTTGGCGCAGGCGTCAAGAACCGCGCGCACGAGCTTTCCATCCGGAGCTTGCAACGTCAGAGGCAAATCAAAGTGATTGTGCTCCGGCATATCGATGATCACGGCCTGGTGGCCCACTTGTCGCCAGGCGGCAGCATAGGCGGACGTCTGTCGGCGAAATTCTCGAGTCTCCAGACCGCCGACCGAGACGATCAGGCACGCGGAGGAGGTCTTCGGGATCATGAACTGCGGACTGTTGCGGACAACCATGGCCTCATCGAAATTCATCCAGCCATTGATATGAGTATGCGGCAAGGGCGTCAGGTCGTGCAGGCCGGAAAGATCGAGTGCGACACCGACAATATCGTCGGGCACGTCGTAAGCGCGTTGCCAGTCATCGGACAGAAGCATGGCTGTCAGATGGCCGCCCGCTGAGGTTCCTCCGACAACGAACGGAGCAGCGCCGATGCCAAGAGAGCTCCGATTGCGATATAAATAGGAAATTGCCGTACGCACCTGTCGAACGATCTCGTCAAGCGTGACGGCAGGCGCCAGCGTATAGTCAATCACCGCAACGGAGAAGCCGTGAGTATGCAGGCCCGGAACGGCAAAAGCATTGTCGGCCGCATTGCCGCCACGCCAGTAGCCGCCATGGATCCAGACGAACAAGGGCGCGTTCTTGCCGGCGGGATAGAAGTCGAACGTCTCACCGCTCCTCTCGTCGTAGACGATCCTCGCTTGATGCTCGAAATTCTGCATCACTGCCTTGCTGACATCCACGAGCCTTGCATATTCATCCTCGAAGGAGGCCACGCTGGCGCGCGCATTGTATTGAACATCCAGAGCCGCGATGTCATAGCCTTCATAAGTGAATTCAGTCATCGTCAAATTCCCAGATAGCGATGTGAGAGTTCCTGGTTTTTAGCAAGTTCGTCAGGGCTGCCTGTCCACACCACCCGCCCCTTGTCGATGATGTTGTGGCGATCCACCAAGGCGGCCATTTCGGACAGGTTCTTGTCGATAACCAGAATGGTTTGGCCGACGTTTTTCAATTCGTGTAGGCAACGCCAGATTTCAGTGCGGATGATCGGCGCCAGTCCTTCTGTCGCTTCATCGAGGATGAGGAGTTTGGGATTCGTCAGCAGAGCGCGGCCAATCGCCAGCATCTGTTGCTCCCCTCCAGACAGAGTTCGGGCCAATTGGCGCTTGCGCTCCTCCAGCCGCGGAAAGAGCTGTACGACGCGCTGTAGCGTCCACGCTCCGGGGCGTGAGGTCGCAACCAGGTTTTCCTCGACGCTCAATGAAGGGAAGACGCGCCGGCCCTCTGGCACCAGCCCGATGCCCAGCCGTGCGATGGCATTTGGTGGCAAATGATTGACGATCGTATCCGCGAACCTAATTGTTCCGCCCGTTGGCTTGAGCATGCCCATGATCGATTTGACGGTCGTCGATTTGCCCATACCGTTGCGGCCTATCAGTGAGATGATCTCGCCTGCCTTCGCTTCCAACGACATGCCGAACAAGACGCGCGCCTGACCATATCCGGCCTCCAATTTATCGAGCGTCAGCATCAAGCCTCCTCCCCCAGATATGCGGCACGGACCTCAGGGTGAGCGCGGATCTCGCTCGCCGTCCCTGTAAAAATGACCTTGCCGTAGACAAGAACACTGATCCTGTCGGCAAGGGCAAAAACAGCATCCATGTCGTGTTCGATGAGTAGAATGGGGTATTCCCGCTTGAGATCCTGCAACAGCGCAGTCAGCGACGCGGACTCCTCCGATCCCATTCCGGCCATTGGCTCGTCAAGCAGGATCAGCCGCGGGTGACGCGCTAAAGCGACTGCGATCTCGAGCTGCCGCCTCTGGCCATGTGCCATGTTGGACACGACACGGTCTGCCTGGTCGCCAAGCCCCGCCCGCTCAAGCCAAGTTTGGGCCATCTCTCGATGGACGGCATTACGTCGGGGATTTCTGAAAATATCGATCGAGCCGCCGCCTTTCGCTTCAAGTGACAGCAAGACATTTTCCATTGCCGTGAAATCTGCGCATAGCTGTGTGAGCTGAAAGGAACGTCCCATGCCCATGCGTGCACGCTGATAGGCCGGCAAGCTGGTAATATCCTGCCCGCCAAACAGGATGCGGCCGGAGTCAGGGCGGATTTCCCCGCAGATCTGCGCGATCAGAGTGGACTTTCCCGCACCGTTCGGACCGATCAGCGCGTGAAGTTCGCCTTGCCGTATATCGAGATTGACGCCATTGGTGGCGACCAACGCACCGAATTTTTTGTGGAGGTCCTCAAGGACAAGAACGGAAGCGAGCGGATCAGCCATGGTTTTTCCCCAGCAGACGCCCGAGCATGCCATGCTGTCCGAACAGAGCAATCAGGGTCAAAGTCGGCCCCATGATGATCATCCAATGCTCGGTCCAGCCGGAGAGGATCTGTTCCAGGATGATGAATACGGCAGCACCGGCGATCGGTCCGATAAATGTGCCGAGGCCACCGAGAACGACGATCGCCATGAACTCGCCGGATTTCGACCAGGAGGCCATATCCGGTGTCACGAACAAAGCATAATTGGCCCAGAGGATACCCGCCAACCCGGTGCCGAATGCAGATATGATGAAGGCATTCAGCCGGAAACTTAAAGGACGAACGCCGAGATTGATGGCCCGCCGTTCGCTCTGCCGCAGTGCCTGAAAGACGAGGCCGAAACGGGAGTTGACGATCATCATGCAGAACACCGTCCATAGGACCAATGTAAACAGGCAGAGATAATAGAAGGTCGTTCCGTTGGCGATGTCGATCAAAGGGAAGGTGTTGCGGGCATTGATCAGCAGGCCGTCGTCGCCACCATATGTCGCCAGCGAAACCAGGACGAAGAATACCATCTGCGCAAAGGCGAGCGTGATCATGATAAACTGGACGCCGCTGGTCTTGAGTGCAAACCAACCAACGACCACCGCAAGAACAACGCATGCCAGTAAGCCGATCGGCCAGACGATGAGGGCTGCATTCGTGCCTTGCCAGCCCCAGAGAAGCTCCCCGTTGCTGGTGTGATAGGCGATAATGCCTACGGTATATCCTCCAAGCGCAAAGAACATGGCATGACCGAAGCTGACGAGCGCTCCGTAACCAATGATAAGATCGAGGCTAACGGATGCGATCGCATAGATGACGACTCGCGTCGCCAACCCCTCGATAGAGGCGTTTCCGGCCAGCCCCGCCAGCATCGGAACCAATATAAATGCCGCAAGGCCGATCAGGATAATCGTCAATCTCGTTGATCGCATCAATCAACTCCTCGCCGGTAGCAGGCCCAATGGGCGGAAAAGAAGTACCACGGCCATCAAAAGATAGATGCTGGCCGACACGAGCCCGGCGCTCAGTGTGTCAGCGGTAGAAGGAGGCAGCAATAGTTGCATCAATTGCGGAAGATAAGCACGCCCCATACTGTCGACCATGCCAACAAGCAACGCACCGACAAGAGCGCCCCGGATTGATCCGACACCGCCGATGACGATGACGACGAAAGTGGTGATGAGAACCCGTTCACCCATTCCGATCTCAATGGCCAGGAGTGGCGCGGCCATTATCCCTGCCAGTCCGCATAGCGCACCGCCAAGACCAAAAAGCATTGTGTAAAGGCGTCGAACGTTGATCCCGAGCGCATCCACCATTTCCCGGTCGTCCGCGCCCGCCCGGATCAGCATGCCAATGCGAGTTTTGTTGACGAGCAACCATAACCCCACTGCAACGATGGCTCCGACGAAGATAAATGCGAGGCGCATCACGGGGTAATCCAACCCCGGCAAGACCGGAACAGCACCCTGCAGAGCAGGAGGAATGTCCACGAATGGCGGTTGACGCCCAAAGATCATGCTGACGGCCTCATTGGTGAATAGAATGAGCCCGAGTGTCGCCAAAACCTGATAGAGATGATCGCGTCGGTAGAGCCACTGAATAACCGAAAGCTCGATCGCCATGGCATACAAGCCGGCCCCTACAACCGCAGCGACCATCCCCAATAAGAAGCTTCCTGTTCCGAGAATGGTGAAGGCGGCACAATAGGCTCCGACCATGTAAAATGCACCATGGGTCAGATTGATCACTCCCATGATACCGAAAATCAACGTCAACCCGGACGCCAGCATGAAAAGCATCGCGCCGTATTGCAGGCCGTTGAGCGCTTGTTCGATGAATAGCAACATTCACCTTCCTCACCATAAAATACGCAAGCCGAAGGCCCCATCCAGGGATTGCTTGTGCTCCTCCCTGAAAGGGACCGTCATCAAGCGCGGTTACTTCATCGAGCACTTGGACGCATAGGCGTCGTGGTAGTCGGATGCGACCTTTCTGACGATTTTCTGGACAATCTTGCCGTCCCCGTTCTTTTCAAACTTCGTCAGATAGTAGTCCTGGATCGGATGCTGATTAGACCCCATCTTGAAGTTGCCGCGGATCGCCGTGAAATCGGCTTTGCGCAGGGCACTGCGGAAATCGCCATCCTTGCTGAGATCGCCGTCTACGGCCTTCAAACCCGCCCCGATCAGGTGAGCAGTGTCGTAAGCCTGTGCGGCGTAGATCGTCGGATCGCGGCCATAGTCCTTACGAAAGGCCTCGACGAAAGCCTTGGAGGCGGAATTGTCGGTTTCCGTGGTCCAGAGCGCGGAGGCATACACGCCGTCCGCAGCATTGCCTGTCGCCGCGATCATGCGCGCATCCATGGAGAAGCTCGGAATGACCATCGGGATCGATGTGCTCATACCCGAATTGGCATATTGCTTGGCAAAATTGATACCCGCACCGCCGGGGTGGAACTGATAGATGGCCTCTGGCGCAAGCGACTTGATGCGCGCAAGCTCGACGGAAAAGTCGGTCTGGTCGAGCTTGGTATAGATCTCGCCAGCAATCTCTCCCTTATACGTCCGCTTGAAGCCCTCAAGCGCATCGCGCCCGGCCTGATAGTTCGGCGCGAGAATGACCATCTTCTTGAAGCCGAGCTCGTTGGCCGCAAGGCCGGCAGCCTCGTGAAAGGCGTCATTCTGATAGGAAGCGACGAAATAGTTCGGATTGCATTTTTCACCGGCAAATGGCGAAGGACCGGGATTGTTGCTCACGTAGAAAGCATTTGCACCCAAGACGCTCGGCAGGGCCGCCATCAGTACGTTGGAAAAGTTGATGCCAGTATAGAGCTTGATGTTGTCACCCAGCATCTTGTCGACGATCTGCTTGCCGTTGGCGGGCTTCAGTGCATCATCTTCGACTTTCAGCGTGACCGGCACGCCGCCAAGCTTGCCCCCCTCCTCCTTGAGGGCAAGATTGAAGGCATCGCGAATATCCTCGCCGATATAGCCGGCCGGCGTCGACAGCGTGGTGATCAACCCGATCGTGACAGGCGGCTTATCCTGCGCCATCGCCGGAAGCGAGGCGACGATGGCGCCCATCGCAACCACGTTCATAAGGCTACGTCTTATGCATTTCAGTGACATATCAAATTCCCCTTTTTGTTGAATGGAGCCAGAGGCTTCGATTTTGATTTTGTTTGCCGTCAGACGGCGACGACAGGATGCCGGATCGTGCCTATTCCCTGCACCGTGGCTTCGATGACATCGCCCGGCCACATCCATTCCTGCGGTGTGCGGCCAGCGCCTACCCCCTCCGGCGTACCCGTGGCGATGATGTCACCCGGCTCCAGCGTGATACCGGAGCTGATATCGGCAATCAGCGTCGGCACGTCGAAGAGCATGAAACGCGTATTGGAACGCTGCTTTTCCACGCCGTTGACGGTCAGCCAGAGATCCAAATCGTGCGGATCAGGGATTTCATCTGCCGTGACGATGCAGGGGCCGAAGGGTGCATAGGTGTCCTGGCCCTTGGAGAAGATCCATTGTCCAGCGCGACGATTATCACGGGCGCTGACGTCGATCATGACGCTATATCCGAAGACATAAGCGAGCGCCTGCTCCTTGGAAACGCGCTTGGCGGTGACGCCGATGATTGCTGCCAGTTCCACCTCCCAATCAAGCTGTTGAGTGATGCGCGCATTGTGCTCGATCGCGTCACCGGGTCCGATGACCGTCGTCGGCGGCTTTGAAAAAATAACCGGCTGCTTCGGGAGGTCCTTAGACGTATCGAGCGATTTTGCCGATTCCGCGACATGCTCGACATAGTTGAGGCCGATACCGAAAATGTTCTTGCGCGGACGGGGAATGGGAGCCAGCAGCTTCACATTGGCCAGCGGCTGAGCGGTCCCCGCAGCGTAGCGACCCTGACAATCGCTGAGGATTTCGCCCAGCCGCTCGACGCCAATGCGTCCGAAATCAATCAAGCCGAGCATCGTGTCGGGTAGATCCACACCGACCGTTTGCCCAAGCAATGCCACGTCCACGACGATATCGCCCTGGATGACGCCAAGCCTTGCCGCAGCCTCAGCTCCGCTTCGGTAGGTTACAAGACGCATGATATATCTTCCTTATTCCTTGATCGGCTGATTGCCGCCATTGTCCGCGAACGCCTGTTCGCGATAGAGTCCGAGTGAATTCATGACCGGCATGTCGTTGAACGAGAACAGGCAGGCATCATCGCGGTCCGACGCGTTTGCATGTTCGTGCCAGGCCCAGGAGGGTACGCAGAAAATGTCGCGCTCCTTCCAGTCAAACCGCTTGCCGTTGATGACGGAGTAGCCGCTGCCCTTGGCGCATTGATAGAGGACGCTGCCAGTGTGTCGATGGGCCTTGGTCGCCTCTCCCGGATGCAGCATCTGCATGGATGCGCCGATCGTCTGCATGACCGGCCCACCCGTCATCGGGTTGACATAGTTCATGAACACGCCGTCGAACGCCGAACCCGGAGTGGCCTTGGCATAGCGGGTGAGCGCTTCGTAGGTCGGCGCCCATTCATATTTGAACAGCGGCGAATAGGCGTGACCCCATTTGCCTTCGGCCGGCCGCAAGCCAGGGTTCCCCCAGGTCGCCGTCATGTCATCTATCGGGTGACCCACCGCCTGGCGCAAATCTTCATGCACCGCGTAGAAATTGGCTTCGAGCGCATTGACCAGTGGGATGTCCAAACCATCCTGCCAAATGCAGGGCGTACCGTCCTCGGAAATGCCGTGCTCATGCCAGGTGCCGTTTGGCGTGAGAACGAAATCATTCGCGCCGAGGGTCATCTTATGACCGTCGACGATGGTATAGGCGCCCGATCCTTCCATGATGAAGCGCAAGGCGGAGGCGGAATGCGCGTGGGCAGAGGCCGCCTCGCCCGGATGCATCACCTGAAGGCCGGAATAGAGCCAACCAACCGCGGCCGCTACATCTTGCCGACCGGGATTGTTGAGGTAGATCACACGGCGACCAGCCTTTTCGGGCGTAACCAACTCGACTGAGCGCAGCACGTGATCACGCAGGTCGGAATAACGCCATAGAACAGGCACCGACGCCGATTTGGGCTCCCAGGGCTCGATCTTGTTGGCGACCGTCCACAGGGCGCCGGCCTTATGCTTTTCCAGATCATCATAGTAGGCCAGCAGCTCCGGGGTGTCTTCGACATTTGCACGGCCCGCCGTGTTCTCGCGATGGTTTTCGCGTGCGTTGCTCATAACAGATCCTCCTAACCCTCTTAATTTCCACAATACACATGATTTTATAAAATCAAAGAGATTTTAGATATAAATGCAAACCAGCGCGAAAGCTTGTGCCCGTGAAACAACCAACCGAAATTCTAGTAGCCATGTTCATCGCGACTGTATCGCGGCGAATGTACTTCTGAGGCGGATGGTGCCTGATCCAATCCTTCGCAGGCGAATGGGTTAGGAGAGATACATTCAGCGCTCGCGCTGAGGCTCTCTGAGGCAATCTGCCCCGCGAGATCGAGGAGGGCCGCGCCGGCAACTGACGGTCCAGAGAGGACACCTCGGGTTTGATTACTAAGCAAAGTTCGGTGGACTAAAATCGCAGCGTTTCGAAGATGATTGCATAGGCTGTTGAATTTCGCCTTGAACTGCCCCTTGTTTCCGACTGGCTGTGATGACCCCACTGGTTGAGGCAGGTATATGAAGCGCCTCTTTTTTTGAGCCAGCTGCAGGATATTGCGAGATGATATTCGAGGTGAATTTTTCAGGCAGTGCTCTTAAACGCACTTAAAGGTAAGCTCTTCACCCAAAGCGTCGTCATACAAGCGACACCAACGTATTGGCAGAGCTGCAATTCCCAAGCGAGATGCCTCAGTGTCCCCCGGGATTGATTGCGTCATTGAGGTATAAGCAAGTCAGTAAGGCAAAGACATAAGCCTGTAGAAAGGCCATGAGGAACTCAAGACCGGTGAGGGCAACGGTCATGATCAGGGGAAAAATGGCGCCGCCAACGCCCAGCGCGCCCAATGCGCTAAGAGAAGCGACGAACCCGGCAAACACCTTGATTGTAATATGGCCAGCGAGCATGTTGGCGAAAAGACGAACCGAGAGCGAAATCGGTCGCGACAAGAAAGAGATGATTTCTATCATCACGACCAGCGGCAGAAGAAGTGCCGGTACGCCGTGCGGTACGAAAAGGTTCAGAAAGCCCAAACCGTGCTTCCTGAAGCCATAGATGATCACGGTCAGGATGACGAACAATGCCAGCGCAAAAGTGACGATGATCTGGCTCGTAACCGTATAGAAATAGGGAAACATGCCGAGAAGGTTCGCAGTCAGCACGAACATGAACAAACAGAAGACCATTGGAAAGAACTTCATTCCTTGGGTCCCTGCTCCTTCCTCGAGCATTGACGCGACAAATTCATAAGACATTTCTGCGGCGGACTGCAAGCGGGTGGGAATGACGCTCCGACGGGAGGTGGCGACACAGAGAAAACCCGCCGAGATGACAGCCGCAGCCACCATGAAGAGAGAAGCATTGGTGAACGAAAAATCGAACCCGTCGATTTGGATCGGCACGATCTTGTAGATCAGGAACTGATGGGTTGGCCCATTTGTCACGTCTTGCTCTCTCCCATTTGTCGACCATCGTTACCAAACTCGATATGGCGGAACCAGCCTCTTGGGTATCACCTCCGGGTGAGGTTTACGCGTACCAATCTCGTTTCGACAAATGTCAACCGCAGGCGGCCCTATCTTGCAAAACAAAATGCGGCCGGTTTATCGCCGAACGCGCTGTTTATCGAATTGGCTCCGCATATCCGCATCGTATTACGTTGCAGACATCAAGGTAAGGGCAGAAGTTCCGCCACCGGCGAGAAATGCTCTGCCCTTCTTTTGTCTCCACCGCACAGTCTTGAAAACTTAAACCAATACGCTCTTGAGTAGACTCGAACCGGAGGCGCGCCTTGTCACAATAGGTTCGAGTGTCAACTTGCGGAGTTGAACAGTAAGCTCCAGTGAAAGGCGCTATTGTGACGAATAGCGTATCGGTCCCCGAGCCGATCGTGACATTACTATCAGCTTGAACCCATGACCGACTGAAGGCGCGACGGCGGTCGACCTGCAACCTTTACTCGCAAGCTGTCGAATGCCAGATAAATCACCGGCGTAGTAAATAACGTCAGTACTTGCGAGACAACCAGGCCTCCGACGATCGCAATACCAAGCGGAACTCGCAGTTCGGATCCCGGCCCCGTTCCCAGCGCCAGTGGCACCGCACCGAACAATGCGGCAAGCGTCGTCATCATGATGGGCCTGAATCGCAGCATGCAGGCCTGACGTATGGCGTCGTACGGTGCAAGCTTCTGCGTTCGTTCAGCAACGAGCGCAAAGTCGATCATCATGATCGCGTTCTTCTTGACGATACCGATCAGCAGAATGATGCCGATCATCCCCATGATGGATAAGTCGAGGTTGGCCAGCTTGAGCGCCAACAAGGCTCCAAGCCCGGCGGATGGCAGCGTCGAAATGATCGTCAGAGGATGAATAGCACTCTCATAGAGGACGCCAAGCACGATATAGACTGCAACGATGGCCGCAAGGATGAGCCATGGCTGACTTCTCAGCGAGTCCTGGAACGCCTGTGCCGTCCCCTGAAAGGTCCCGATAACGGTGGCCGGCATGCCTGCACTCGTCTCGGCTGCCTTGATCGCCGTCACCGCATCGCTGAGGGCGCTGCCAGGCTTTAGATTAAACGAGATCGTCGTCGCCGGAATGGATCCTTGATGATTGATGGAAACCGGCAGAACACCGGTCTTTAGCGATCCGAGCACGCTGAGCGGAACCAGCTTGCCAGTTGTGGAAGACTTGACATAGAGGTGCGACAACGCCTCCGACGACAGTGCAAACTGCGGCGCTAGCTCCATGACGACATGATACTGGCTGACTTGCGTATACATTGTCGCGATCTGTCGCTGTCCAAAGGCATCGTAAAGTGTCTGGTCGATTTGCGAAACACTCACACCCAGCCGAGATGCCGTCGAGCGATCTATTTGGAGCGTGAGGCTGGTTGCGGCCTTTTGCTTGTCGGAAATCACATCCTGCAGCTCCGGGAGACCCTTTAGAACTTTGGTCATGTTCGCAGCCCATTTGTCGAGCTCAGTTGGATCTGGATCCTGGAGCGTATATTGATACTGTGAAGCGGAAGATCGTCCGCCAATCTGGACGTCCTGGCGAATCTGCAGGCCGACGGTCAACCCTTCCATGCCAGCTGTCGCCGTTCTCAGACGCGCCAGCACTGCCGATGCTGAGCTCCGCGTCCCGATAGGTTTCAGATTGATCTGAAGCTGACCGACGCTGGCCGACGGACTTGGGTTGATCCAATAGGCGACGTTGTCGACGGCTGGATCGACCATGACAATATGCGCAAGCGCTTGCATCTTGGTCGACATGTCAGCGAAGGAAATGTCAGTCGCAGCCTGCGCCTGCCCTTGAACCCATCCCGTATCCTGTTGCGGGATAAAGCCTTTTTGTATGGAAATGTAGAGCCAGCTCGTTACCGCCATGGTTGCAACCGCAACGATAAGAATGGCAAGACGGTTGCGAAGGACGACATCCAACATCTTTCCGTATCCCGCCGTGCACGTCTCGAAAAACGCCTCCGACCAACGGAAAATCGTACCATGCGGCCTGTCGTGGTCATGCTTGATCAACCAGGCGCACATCATCGGAGTGACCGTCAGTGAGACCAGCCCAGATATCATGATTGCCACGCTGATCGTCACCGCAAATTCTCGGAAGAGCCGGCCAACGATCCCGCTCATCAACAAGATCGGAATGAAAACGGCAACCAGCGAGACGGTCATGGAGACTATGGTAAAGCCCACCTCGCGCGAACCTTCAATGGCGGCTTCGAGGGTTGACCTGCCCTCTTCCACATGACGCATCACATTCTCGATGACGACGATAGCATCGTCCACGACAAACCCGACGGCGATGGTCAGCCCCATGAGCGAGAGATTGTCGAGACTGTAGCCGGCGAGATACATGATGGCAAATGTGCCGATCAGAGATAGTGGAATTGTCGCTGCCGGAATGATCGTCGCCCAAAGGTTCCGCAAAAAGCTGAAGATCACCAAGACGACCAGGCCGATGGTAATGAGGATGGTGACCTTCACGTCGTTGACCGAGGATCGGATCATTCCCGACCTGTCGGCGACGACCGACAGCTTGATCGCTGTTGGCAGCCCCGCCTCCATTTGCGGCAGCCTCGCCTTAATACCGTCGATCGTGTCAAGCACGTTCGAGCCGGCCATCTTGTGGACGTCCAGCATCACCGACCGGTTGTCCTCGAGCCATGCAGCCTGATTGACGTCCTCCGGCGCCGATAAGACGGTGCCAAGATCTTCCGCGCGGATGGGTGAGCCGTTCTTGTAGGCGATCACCATCGAGCGGAAAGCGGGAACGTCCATGATCTGGTCGGTCGCATCGAGAACCGTGGTACGTCCGTTGCCGGCGAGCTGTCCTTTGGGCTGATTGACGGTTTGGGCACCGACAGTGCTGCGAATGTCTTCCATTGTTAGGCCGCGTGCGGCAATCTTGTCCGGGTCCAGCTGAATTCGGATCGCCGGTCGTTGAGGTCCGTGATAATCCACGAGCCCTACGCCGTTCATCTGGGACACCTGCTGCGCGATGATATCTTCGGCATAATGATCGAGCTCGGTCGTCGGAATCCGATCGGACGTGAGCGCCAATGTCAGGATCGTCGCTTCCGCCGGATTGCTTTTGTGGAAATCGGGAGCGGCCGGGAGATCCTTGGGCAATTGGCCGCTGGCAGCGCTGATGGCAGCCTGAACATCCTGTGCTGCCGCATTGATATCCCTTGTGAGATCGAACTGCAGTGTAATCGACGTCCGCCCCGACGAACTCGTCGACGTCATCTGCGATACGCCCGAGACGGTGGAGAGCTGATTTTCGAGCGGCGTCGCAACCGATGTCGCCATAGTCTCCGCGCTGGCGCCGGGAAGAGAGCTTGAGATCTGGATTGTGGGAAAGTCCACCTGAGGCAGTGATGCGATCGGCAGCAAATTATATGCAATTGAGCCGACAATAAGAAGTCCTGCGGCCAGCAACGAGGTTCCGACTCTACGCTGGATGAAAATCTGGGAGAGGTTCATTGAACTGCCTCCTCGCCGGTTGCGGCCAATTTCTTGCCGTCACCACCCGGCGTGGAAACTATAGTTCCGTCGGCAAGTCGCGATTGACCGGAGGTGACGATGATTTCACCGCTGGAGACACCTTGCGTGACTGCGGTGAGGCCTGCATATGCGTTTCCGGTGGTCACGGAAGCTGTGGCAACCTTGTTGCCCGGCTTGACCACGAAGACGTAGGGGCCGGCCTGTCCATTCTGTATCGCCGAAGACGGGATAACCGTCGAGTTCGCATCCGTACGTAATGTTATGTTTGCAGTGACCAATTCTCCGGGCCAAAGCGTCAGGTCATCATTTGCAAAGACGGCCTTCAATTTCACCATGCCGGTCGATGAATCGACCTGACTGTCTATCGCACTCAGTTTTCCGTCGGCAAGGTGCTTGGCACCGTCACGGCTATAGGCCGAGACGCTCAGTTGAGCTTTCGCCTGCCCTTCCATCAGATCGGGAAGATCATCCTGCGTCAGCGCGAATTCAAGCGCGATGGGCCGCATCTGCGTGACGGTCACCACTCCCGTCGCGTCAGTTGTTCGCAGGATACCGCCCTCCTGCTGCTGGCGCAAACCGACCCTGCCACTGATCGGGGCCGTGATGGTCGCGAATTCTAAATTGAGTTTGGCGGTATCGAGCGCCGCTTTTCCCGAGGCGGCCGTCGCATCCATGACCTGGACCTGAGCCGCCGCCGTCTGAGCCGCCTGAGTGGTGCCGCTGCCCGTGGTCGTCAGCTTCTGCGCCCGCGCCTCATCGATCTTGGCCTGGGCAAGCTGTGCCAGTTCCTTGTCGTAGTCCGCCTGCGCCTGGGCAACGGCTGCCGCATAAGGGCGGGGATCGATCGTTGCGAGGATGTCGCCGGCGTTGACGTCCTGCCCCTCGGTGAAAGCTATGTGCTGAAGCTGGCCATCGACGCGGACCTTTACGTCCACCGCGGTCAAGGGAGAGACGATGCCGAGACCGCTGCGGACAACCGGCAGGTCCTTTATTGATGCTGTTGCCGTTTGTACTGGGACCGGAGCGCGTTCGACCGCCGAGGCTCTGGTTTTGCTCAAACCAGGCTCAGGCCAGTAAAAATATGCAGCAGCGGATCCCGCTGCCACCAGAGCACATATCCCCAGAAGATAAATTGATTTGGCTGAACTGCTTGACCCTGAAGGGGCTCTATCCACGACAATGCTCCATAACGCGCTTGGAATTGCGCACAGGCCGGGAACCCGCAACGCACTCCCTGGAATGTGAAGGATCGCAAGTGGCTGCCAATTCGCGCCAGGATGAAAAATTATTTATGTTTCGCAAAGCCGCGGCCTAAGGCTTGATGAGATATCCGGCGCCGGGAACCGTGATGATCATGCTCGTCGTTGAGCCCATGTCGATCTTCTTGCGCAGCCGATGGATATGCATGTCGACAATGTTGCCCCGAGGATCGAAGTCATAATCCCAGGCTGCCTCAAGCATCATCGAACGGGTTACGACGGAACCAGCGTTGCGCATAAGGGCCTGCAGCAGCAAGAACTCCCTGAACTGCAGATCGATGATGCGCTCTTTCCTACGCGCAATCCGTCGCCGGATGTCAAGAGAGAGATCGCCAACAATCAGGATGGTCTCATGACCCTCGTTGATGAAGTGCTTGGTGATTGCTTCAATGCGGGCAAGAAGTTCGGAAAAGAAGAAGGGCTTGGCCAAATAATCATCGCAGCCAGCGCGCAGTCCCTCCACACGATCCGCCGTGCTGGCCAATGCGCTTATCATGATCACGGGAACGTTGACCTTCATCTCGCGAAGGCGCCTGACGAGTTCCAGGCCATCGAGCTTGGGAAGCAGCCGGTCCACGATCAAGCCATCGTAGATCAGCTCCATTGCAAGTGCGAGACCGAGTTCACCGTCGCCTGCGAGATCGACGACATGCCCGCATTCGGAGAGCCCTCGCTTCAAATAGGCCGCACTTCGGTCATCATCTTCAACTACCAGTAGGCGCATTCAATCCTCGTTGAAGATTACACTTCGCTCCACGCCTTCCCAAAGATGAAATTGATTTCATGTTCAGGCGAACGAACATTCAATATTGATTATCTAGACAATAGGCAGAAACTACTCAGCGTTCTTGGAGGAAATGTGTCGAAGATACTCGTGGTCGAGGACGACGTGGGGACCGCATCGGAAATCGAGGCGGCGCTTGTGGACCATGGTTGCTCCGTTACTCAGTCGCTCGACGGCCGGGACGGACTGGTCAAGGCGATTTCCGGCACATTTGACGCGATCGTTCTCGATCGCATGTTGCCTGGCACCCTCGATGGCCTCGGGATGCTGGCTGCGCTGCGTGCAGCCTCTGTCCAGACGCCTGTTCTCATCCTAAGCGCCCTTTCTGCGGTTGACGAAAGAGTAAGGGGCCTCAAGGCGGGCGGGGACGACTACTTAACGAAGCCGTTCGAAGCCCTGGAACTGACGGCACGACTGGATGTTCTCATGCGTCGCCGCACCAGTGCCACTCAAGAAACGATCCTGAGGGTCGCCGATCTTGAAATCAATCTGCTGACCCATACCGCCACCCGGGCCGGCAACGCTATCGATCTTCTGCCACGTGAGTATCAGTTGCTTGAGTATCTCGTCCGACACTCGGGTCAAATCGTGACCCGCACGATGATGTTTGAGGAGGTATGGCATTATCGCTATGGGGAGGCGACGAATGTCATCGATGTCCATATCAGTAAACTTCGCAGGAAGTTGGATCTGCCTGGCCTTGTGCCTTTGATCCGAACGCTTCGTGGTTCAGGCTATGTTCTCGATGCGACCAATTGAACTTTTCAGGACGAGCGGGTTCCGATTGGCCCTTGCTTTTCTACTCGTCTTTGGTGCTGCGGCAAGCGCCTTGTTTCTGTTTGTCGATTGGCAAATGCAGGGGTTTCTCGATCAGAGAAGCGACGAATGGTTGACGCGCGAAATGCAGTCGATTCAAGGCCTGCCGCAAGATGCCGTCATTTCACGCCTTGCGGCGCGGAGTAAGGATCAGACGAATAACGAGCGCCCATTTTCGCTCTTCGACCAGAACGGCAAGCTCATCGCCGGCATCCCGCTTGCCTTTCCGGAAAAACCTGTCTTCGACGCTCCCTTCGACTTTGCCGATCACAGCGCCTTAAAGAAGGACCACTATAGGGGAATGCTGCATCGCCGCGCCGATGGTGATTCAATCCTCGTTGCGCAAAGTTTACATGAGCAACGCGAGTTCCGGGAGCGTCTTGAAAACGCGACGCTTTTCGCGTCGCTGACGACAGCGATACTCGGTCTCGCCGGTGCTGTCGCAGTTGGCCTGGGAGCGGTTCGGCGCCTCGACGCCATGTCCAACGCAGCAGCGCAAATCATGAAAGGCGACCTCAAGCAGCGACTGCCGACGGGTCGCGCCGGCGGCGACATTGATCGTCTCGCTAAAGTCGTCAACGAAATGCTCGATGAAATCGAGCGCCTGATGCAGGAGGTAAAGGGCGTTTGCGACAACATCGCCCACGACATGCGTACGCCGCTTACCCGCCTTCTCGCAAGCCTTGAGCGCGCGCGCCGGCGCGCGACAAGTATTGAGGAATATCACGGCTATGTTGATGAAGCGCTAGACGAAATTCGCGGCATCTTGAAGACGTTCAGTGCGCTTCTACGCATCTCGGAAGTGGAAGACGGGCTGCGACGATCCGGTTTCGTCGAGATCGACCTGAAGGCAATAGCGCGCGATGCAGTTGAGTTCTTCGAACCTGCGGCCGAAGAATGCGGTGTCGCCCTCGCCTATGCATCAAGCAGCAATGATCCCGCGATCATCTCGGGTGATCCCAGTCTGATCTTCGAAGCAATCGCCAATCTGATTGACAATGCAATCAAGTTCACACCGAGGAATGGAAGCGCGATCGTACGCGTTGAAAGTAACGGACACGGCGCGACCGTGGCCGTCGAGGATACCGGCGTAGGGATCCGTAAAGAAGATGCCGACGCCGTGCTTCGCCGCTTCTATCGAGCTGAGAAAAGCCGGCATGCTCCGGGAAATGGGCTCGGGCTAAGCCTCGTATCAGCGATTGCCAGGCTTCATGGGATGCGTCTTGAAATCACGGCGCCGCATATCGGCACTTGTGTGCGTCTTGCGACCGTATAGCACCGCTTTGGCATGCGCTCCACGTTGATCGCCCAGGGCTGACGTCCTCACATTCATCGGAAGGGCGACTGAAGCCGAGAGCTGATTTGCAAAGGAAACATGGGCGACAACGCGAAGCGCGATGTCTGTGCTCCAACAAAGGGTACGCAATTGAGATACCCTGATAATAGCGCTGGCGCGGATACTCCTCTTACCTCAGACTTCTTCTTCGGCGGTAGCCAACCCTCCCCGTTCAGTGGCTGTTGCCGATTTGCCATCTATGTCGACGTCGGTCAGTTCATCGCCTTCCTGCCGGAGGCTCATGAAGCCGACGATCGCAGCGAGAAATATTGCGCTGGTTGTGATCGTGCTGAAGCCGAGGCCGCCATATTGCATAGGCTGAGACATCAAGTCGCCAAAGGATGCACCGAGAGGTCTGGTCGGGATGTAGACCAGCCTGTAGAGTTTCACTGCATTCTGACCCATTTTTCATTTATCAATGATCCATCCAGTTCCGGTCAAACCATTGAAGGATTGGTTGTATCAGTATTGATGCAGGGGCACGACGATACGCAAATCTAGGTGAAATCGCAACGCAAATGAACAGTGAAGACAACAAGCCTCGACGCAGCCTATGACTCGACGAAGTTCTACGAGGCTTGGCGGACGGTGATCCAACGATACGGAATTTATAATTCCTACTCCAGTCGCGGCGCCATCAAGGGCCTGCTGCCACATAACCTGCGGGATATCCTTGCGACACATATCCTGAAATAGACAGGCTCCTACGAGCAGGCGAGCTATGCCATTCAGGATACTCCAGATGCCCTGCAGCAGCACTACGGTCGTTTTCTGCCACATGACAGGCGGCACTTGCGGCCAAGATTCTGAACCAAGTTTGGGAAGCGGCGTGATCATATCCATGCCGATCGCCTAAGATGGTGGTAGGCCGCGATCACGCGATACCGGCGGGCACCGTCAGCTCGCCGGCGAAACGCCTGGAGGCTAACGGCGCGAAATCCATATGCCTTATCACGCGGACTTATCTTTATCTCTTGAGAATGCCAACCATCCGATTCACAGCGCCCCAATATTCTTTGTGCACGGTTTCAGCCGACTCTGAGATAGCAAGCTTCCATGCAGGTCCGCGATCCCATGCTTCTTCCAATGCTTCAGCCAATGTGGGCCCATGACCTGTCATCGGCAGGGCATCGAATAGCATGCCTGCCTGTCTTAGGTCTTTATCCCGCTTAGCCTGCCCACCAGCGTCATTTTTGCGGCGGCCGGCAATGATAAGCTTGTGCACTGCATACCTGCAAGGATCAGGGATGACCACCGAGATCCCGGGACCATGTAGCAAGATCGAACGAACGGGATCTCGGATCAAGAAATCCATGAATCTTAGTGGCTCAGCCGACGCGCCACCGAGAGCAGGCATGTTGGCAGGTTTGTCGGAATATTCTTCCGCTCCACTGTTCGTCGTCATGAACTCGACCCGGTAGCCGGTTTGGTTCCGGAAGGCATGAGATAGAGGGCTCCCGCTGATGTGCGGAACAGCCCGAAACGTTGGATCAAGTGCTCTCAGGAGATCGAGGATCGGCGGCAGGGAATCGGCTACCTCGGCGGAGATTGCAAAATCCTGAGCCAGGTCTGCATCACCTGTCGGGACCGCTGCTGACGGCAGGCGGATGCCGAGATATGCCGAGTAACATTGAAAAGCGACAGTGCCGATAAGAACACCGCGCAGTCGGAATAGACCTGCCTTAGCAAGTGCTTGTACGACATCGCCGGTGAAGCGATCAGCAACTATTAAACCAGCTTCCCGCGTCAGCGTGGAAACGAACTTGCGGCGGGCCTTGTAGTCCGACTTCTCGCCCTTGAACGTTTCGACACGTTCCGAAATTAAGGGATCGTCGGCGGGCCCGACATACCGGCGCTTCTGCCCTCCCTCACCATCGGGCTGGTCGAAATACCAATAACGTCGCCCATCGACTGCGACAGGCACGAATCTACCTGACGGGGGGAAGTCCTCCGCCCAATCGTCATCGAATGCCCGTTGCTGAAGTTCAGCGACCATGGTCCGGAACATGAGATCAATCTG
>NZ_JARWLA010000042.1:0-50783 GCF_047445805.1 Rhizobium sp. BR 314
AACGCCCGACATGATGCGATTGCGTCGATGCACGGCAGAACATCCGTTCGGCACCATCAAACGGATGATGGCAGGCGGACGCTTCTTGACCAGAAACCTCAAGGGCACCAGAACCGAAATGGCCCTCTCCGTGCTCGCCTACAACATCATGCCCACCATAAACATGACATTAAAGCCCGCATAGACCCAGAAACCAAAAGAGGCCCCGGTCAAACCGGAGCCTCCAAACGTTTCCACACGGGCTGTCTTGGTGCCCCTTTTTGTTTCACTGCATGAATGAATGATCGTCTACAAAGATATTACTGTATGATTTTTTGCCTCCTGCTCTGGTGGTAGCTTGAGGCATGCGGGAGCGATGTTGCCTGGTTTGCGAGGGTAGCCGCGGTGGCATATCGGTCTGTTTCAGGCCAAGGCCAGAAGCCGGAGCTTTCGTTGCGGGTCTATTCGGAATCGTTTTTTCCATTTATACATCAGCAGGATACTGGACTACCGCAGTGGCGCCGAATGCGATGCTGTGGTCATGAGAGGAACGCTGCGTGCAGGAGGAGCGGGGTTCGGCGGAGGAACACTCTTTGGAATTTTCAAACAAGGCTCGTATGCGAGCTGTACCGTCGTCACAGCGATTCTGTCAGGCTTTCGGATGAGAATGCTGACCCGCTTGGCGCTATCGGGCGCTATTCCAATGCAGACTGTTTTCCTCTTGCTCTCCCGTTTCATTCGATACTACGCCTGGGGAAAGGACAGCGTGCTTGAACGGACGATTGCTTGACAACCGACAATCCGGAGGAAGGTCACGGACGAGCCACGCGCAAGTGGTCGACGAGCTCGGTAAGGCGATCGTCGCGGGCGCATTTCCGATCGGAAGCATTCTTCCGGGCGACAGCGAGCTTCTGCAGCGCTTCAAAGTGTCCCGCACCATTCTGCGCGAGAGCATGAAGACCCTGGCGGCCAAAGGTATGGTCGTGCCGCGGGCACGCGTCGGCACGCGCGTCACCGAAAAGATCCACTGGAACATGTTCGACAACGAAGTGCTGAGCTGGCACTTCGAAAACGGCGTCGATCAGGAGTTTCTCCTCCATCTCTATGACATACGCATCGCGTTCGAACCATTCGCCGCAGGTCTTGTTGCTGAACGGGCAAGCAAGGAGGATATCGATCTGCTGCGCCGACTTGCAGCGGCGTTGGCGAACCCGGAACATACGTCTGATAGCCTGGCTGTTGCCGACCTGCATTTTCACCTCGCCATTACGGAGGCCTCGCAGAATCCGTTCATGCGATCGCTGGGCGGGCTTATCGAGGCGGCGCTGGTCGGTATGTTCCGCATGAGCGCGCCGCCTGCCAGCAGTGGTTTCGGCAATATCGCGGAAACTCATACCGCTATCGTCGATGCCATTGCCGCGCGGGATAGCGCGGGGGCCCGTAGGGCCATGGAATTCGTGATCATTGATGGGAAGCAGCACGTCCTCGAAGCCTTTGCCGCGCTGGCCGAAACTTGAGAACTGTTTCCAATTTCTCCGTAGTGCCTTGCTTGAACAGTTGCTATGAGAAGCTTGCGACCAGCAATGGGCCGCGTCTGATCGTGTATCTCGGAGCTTGAAATGGAACGCACCTGCCTCGCTATCATCCTAGCCGCCGGCGACAGCACCCGCATGAAGTCGTCGACGTCGAAGGTGCTGCATCCGATCGCGAGCCGGCCGATGATTGCCCACGTCATGGACGCAATCGCCAAGACCGATATTTCGACCGCGGCGCTGGTCGTAGGGCGGAATGCTGACGAGGTCGGCGCCGCGGCATCGATTGGCGGCATCGCAGTCGAATCGTATCTGCAGAAGGAACGCTTAGGCACAGGCCATGCCGTTCTGGCGGCGCGCGAAGCGATTGCTCGCGGATATGACGATATTCTCGTTGCCTATGGCGATGTGCCGCTGCTGACCGACGCTCCGCTTCGCGCCGCCCGACGGGGATTGGCCGATGGTAACGATGTCGTCGTCATCGGCTTTCACACCGACAATCCGAATGCCTATGGCCGGCTCCTGGTCAAAGACGGCGAATTGATCGCGATTCGCGAGGCGAAAGATGCGACCGATGCCGAGCTCGCGATAACCTGGTGCAACAGCGGCCTGATGGCCATCAACGGTCGCAAGGCGCTGGACCTGCTCGACCGCATCGGCAACACCAATGCCAAGGGCGAATATTACCTGACCGATCTTGTCGAAATCGCGCGTTCGCTCGGCGGCCGCGCCGTGGCCGTCGATGCGCCGGAAGTCGAGATGACCGGCTGCAACAATCGCGCCGAGCTCGCCTTCATCGAGCGCCTCTGGCAGGAGCGTCGGCGCCACGAACTCATGCTGTCGGGCGTCACCATGATTGCGCCGGAGACCGTGTTCCTGGCCTACGACACCGTCATCGGCCAGGATGCACTAATCGAGCCGAATGTCGTATTCGGTCCTGGCGCCATCATCGATGGCGGAGCGATCATTCATGCCTTCTCGCATATTGAGGGTGCGCATGTCAGTGCTGGGGCCACGGTCGGGCCGTTTGCGCGCTTGCGCCCTGGGGCCGATCTCGCCGCCGGCGCCAAGGTCGGCAATTTCTGCGAAGTCAAGAACGCCAAGATCGCCGAAGGCGCCAAGGTCAACCATCTGGCCTATATCGGCGATGCGACGATCGGTGCTCACAGCAACATCGGCGCGGGCACGATCACCTGCAATTATGATGGGGTCAACAAGCACGAGACTCACATCGGTGCGAATGCGTTCGTCGGATCCAACTCATCGCTTGTGGCGCCTATTCGCATCGGCGATGGTGCTTATATCGCCTCCGGCAGTGTCATCACCGATGACGTTCCTGCCGATGCCCTGGCCTTCGGACGGGCTCGTCAGGAAGTAAAGCCGGAGCGAGCCAAGCTCATCCGCGAGCGAGCTCTGGCCATCAAGGCAGCAAAGAAGGGTGGCGGTAGCCTCTAGCTCTACGTTTTTCGCGTAATGGTACGAAATCGAAAGTGACCGTTATGCCAATTGAGAAAATTCTAGGAACAGGTAGGACTTGCCCTCAAATCTGAGGTCAGACGGAGAGTTGTATGTGCGGTATTGTAGGGATTGTCGGAACGAAGCCGGTGGCGGATCGCTTGGTGGACGCGCTGCGCCGCCTCGAATATCGCGGTTATGATTCCGCTGGCGTTGCGACCATCCATGACGGCGTGATGGATCGCCGCCGTGCGGAAGGAAAGCTTTTCAATCTGGAAAAGCGCCTGGAAACGGATCCGCTGCCGGGCACGACCGGCATCGCCCATACACGCTGGGCAACCCATGGTGTTCCGAACGAAACCAATGCGCATCCGCATTTCGTCGAAGGCGTCGCCGTCGTCCACAACGGCATCATCGAGAACTTTTCGGAATTGCGCGAAGAATTGAAGGCTGAGGGCAGGGTATTCTCGTCGCAAACGGATACCGAAGTCGTGGCGCATCTCCTGGCGAATTACATCCGCGATGGCCTCGACCCGCGCGCTGCCATGCTGAAGATGCTGAACCGCGTCACCGGCGCCTATGCGCTGGCCGTCATGTTCCAGAACGATCCGGGCACGCTGATGGCGGCACGCTCAGGCCCGCCGCTTGCCGTCGGTCACGGCAGGGGCGAAATGTTCCTCGGTTCGGATGCTATTGCGCTTGCGCCGTTTACCAATGAGATCACCTATCTCGTTGACGGCGATTGCGCCATCGTCACGCATAGCGGCGCAACCATTCTCGATTTCAACGGCAAGGAAGTGAAGCGGCCGCGGCAGATTTCCCAGGCGACTGCATACGTAGTAGACAAGGGCAATCACCGCCACTTCATGGAAAAGGAAATCTACGAGCAGCCGGAGGTCATCTCCCACGCTCTCAGCCATTACGTCGATTTCGCCAGCCATCGCGTGCATCCCGGCGTGTCGGCTATCGACTTCGGGAAAGTGTCGGGTCTGGCGATCTCCGCCTGCGGCACCGCTTATCTTGCTGGCCTGATCGGCAAATATTTGTTCGAGCGCTATGCGCGCCTGCCGGTCGAAATCGATGTCGCCTCCGAATTCCGCTATCGCGAAATGCCGCTGCAGTCTTCGCAGGCTGCGCTGTTCATTTCACAGTCCGGCGAGACGGCCGATACGCTGGCATCGCTGCGCTATTGCCGTGATCATGGCCTGAAAATCGGCGCTGTTGTCAACGTCAAGGAATCGACCATCGCGCGTGAATCCGACGCGGTTTTCCCGATCATGGCCGGCCCGGAAATCGGCGTTGCCTCGACGAAGGCCTTCACTTGCCAGCTGGCCGTTCTTGCATCGCTGGCGATCGGCGCCGGTGTCGCTCGCGGCACTATCAGTGCCGAGGATGAGAAGGAGCTAGTGCATCATCTTATTGAGATGCCACGCATCATGGCCAATGTCCTCAATCTCATTCAGCCGCAGATGGAAAGCCTTTCGCGTGAGATTTCGAAGTTCAAGGACGTGCTCTATCTCGGTCGCGGCACCAGCTTCCCGCTCGCTCTGGAAGGCGCGCTGAAGCTGAAGGAAATCTCCTATATCCATGCAGAGGGTTACGCAGCCGGCGAACTCAAGCATGGACCGATCGCCCTGATCGACGAGAACATGCCCGTCATCGTCATCGCTCCCCATGACCGCTTCTTCGACAAGACGGTTTCCAACATGCAGGAAGTGGCAGCACGCGGCGGACGAATCATCTTCATTACCGACGAAAAGGGTGCTGCAGCGTCCACGCTGCCGACGATGGCGACGATCGTTCTGCCCTTGGTGGACGAGATCATCTCCCCGATCATCTTCTCGCTGCCGATTCAGCTGCTTGCCTATCACACCGCTGTCTTTATGGGCACCGATGTCGACCAGCCGCGAAATCTCGCCAAGTCGGTGACGGTGGAGTAGAGTTCCGCTCCTGTTGTCACCCGGCATCACGTCGTCGTGAGCCGCATCTCCGTCAAGCCCGGCGGCATGACTGCCGGGTTGTATGCCGCATGGATTTCTGGCACTTTCCTTAGAGGAGAGGTGGGGAGGACTTGGCCGATAGCGGTAGGTGACGGAACGGAGTTTTCGAACGGCGAATGACTGAAAAACTCATCAAAGCGTCCGTACCGACGCGGATCAGAAACAATTTTCTGGCCGGCCTGATTATTTGCGCACCCATAGCCATAACGCTTTGGCTGACATGGTCAGTCGTTCATTGGGCGGATAGCTGGGTGCGACCATACATCCCCGCGCGCTATGATCCGGAAAGCTATCTGAACTTCGCAGTTCCCGGCACCGGGCTGGTGATTGCGATGATCTTCATCACGCTGGTGGGGTTCCTTGCCAAGAACCTGATCGGTCAAAGCATCGTCCGTTTCGGCGAGTCGATCGTCAATCGCGTGCCCCTCGTGCGGACGATCTACAAGAGCGTCAAGCAGATCTTCGAAACGGTGCTGAAAGAGCAGGGCACCTCCTTCAAGAAGGTCGGGCTTATAGAATATCCAAGCCCCGGCTTGTGGTCGATGGTGTTTATTTCGACGGATGCCAGAGGCGAGATCGCCTCGAAGTTCGATGCCATGGGCAAGGATATGGTGGCGGTCTTCCTGCCGCCGACGCCGGTGCCGACGGCTGGCTTTCTGGTTTTCGTTCCCCGCGAAAAGATCACCGTGCTCGACATGAGCCCGGAGGATGGCGCCAAGCTTCTGATATCAGGCGGCCTGGTTGCACCGGAGTATAAGGACGCACTTGTGGCGGCCAAAGGCCTGTTGCCGACACCCATTCCAGTGAAGTCGCTGACCTAACGCATTTCCGTTTTGGGCATAGCCGCGAGAATGCTCGATCTCATTGTTTTCAAGCAGTTTCGGACGCGAAACCGCCCCACAGTCTTGCCGGACTACTGCTAGGCTGCTTTCTAGCGGCGGGCGGTTGGCAAGCTTCGCGCATTGCGCGAGCTGTCATGCGCATATCATGTTGACGCCTTAGATCCTCGTTGGGGACGAGCGATAGAATGCATTTCATCACTGATGGCTTGAAGCCTCTGTGCCGAGCAAATGCACTTCGATCCGGGTCTTAGACTGGGCCGAAGATAGACGCCATTGTCTCCAGAAGATTTTCATCCGGAGGATATTGTTTTGAGATATACGCGTTCGACAAGCTTGTCGTTGTTATCGGCAACGCTTGCCACAGTCGTTTTCATGGCTCCGGTGGCAGCCCTCGCCGATACGTCCGTAACCGTCGGCGGCGTGGCGATCATCAACAAGGGGCGCGTCGCCATTGGCCGCATCCCTGCCGATCAGCGCGACAAGTTCGGCGAAACCTTTGGTTCCGGTTCGGGCATGTCGATCGATACCAAGAGCTGGACCCGCAACGCCGATGGCACCTACAAGGGCTCGCTGTGGCTATTGCCGGATCGCGGCTACAATGTTGCCGGCACCAACGATTATCGCGCGCGTCTCAACACCATCGATATCAAGCTGACACCGGTTGCTCCCGGCGCGACACCACCAGCCGGCAAGGAGCAGTTGGGTGTCGAAGCTAAGCTCGCTGACACGCTGCTGCTGAAGGACAACAAGGGCAACGACACCACCGGCCTCGATCCGGCAAACGGCGTTCGTAATCCGGAAGGTGCCATGCCATTTTTGCCGCAAGCGCCGAACGGCAAGATCTCGCTCGACAACGAAGCCGTTGCCCGGCTGCCCGATGGCTCGATGTTCATCAGCGATGAATACGGACCCTACATCTACCGCTTCTCGGCGGACGGGCGGATGATTTCGGCCACGGCCCCGCCGGCCGCGTTTCTGCCGATACGCAAGGGCACCGTGAACTTCTCCTCGAACAATCCAGGCCCCGGCGAATCCGCTCCCGATCCGAAGGACCCGACGAGCGGACGCCAGAATAACCAGGGCTTCGAGGGCATGTCACTGACCCCGGACGGCAAGTTCCTGATTGCGGTGCTCCAGTCCGCGACGCGCCAGGATGGCGGCGATTCCAGCTCGACGCGCCAGAACACACGCGCCTTGGTTTACGAGACTACCGATCTCGGCCATCTGAAACTGGTGCATGAATATGTCGTGCCCTTGCCGGTCTTCACCAATGACAAGGGCAAGACGGCCGTCGCCGCCCAGAGCGAAATCGTAGCACTTTCACCGACAAGCTTCCTGATGCTCGCTCGCGACAGCAACAACGGCTACGGCCAGAAGGGCGAAAAGTCGATCTATCGTAGCATCGTCGCCGTCGATGTGTCCGCCGCCACCGACATTGCCGGCGGCAAGTTCGACGGCGATACGGCTGTCGCTCCGAAGGGCGTTCTCGACCCTTCAGTCAAGCCGGCTGTCCTCAGCCAGTTCATCGACATCAACGATGCTGCCGATCTCGCCCGCTTCGGCCTACACAACGGCGCTCCGAACGATCGCAACAATCTCTCGGAAAAATGGGAAGCCATGTCGCTCGCTAGCGTCCAGGACCCGAAGCTGCCGGATGACTACTTCCTATTCGTCGCCAACGACAACGACTTCATCACCCAGGACGGCTTCCAGGTCGGAGCTGCCTACAAGGATGATAGTGGCGCCGATGTCGACACCATGTTCCAGGTGTTTCAGGTCACTATTCCAGGCCTAGCCGGCAAGTAATCTCATGAGACACGGATGGGCGCGGTCACCGCGTCCATTCAATTATCCGGCCCGCAGGAAGCGGATCGCTTCGTCGCGGCGGAAGAGGTAGAGCAGGGTACGCACCGCCACGCCGCGCTCGCTTGTCAGCTCCGGATCCCGTTCGATCAGATAGGCGGCATCCTTGCGGGCGATTTCCAGGAGGTCGGCGTGCGCCTCAAGGCTGGCAATGCGGAAGCCGGGCGTGCCGGACTGGCGCGTGCCGAGAAGCTCGCCTTCGCCGCGCAGCTTCAAATCCTCCTCGGCGATCCGGAAACCGTCCTCGGTCTCGCGCATGATCGACAGTCGCGCGTGTCCGGTTTCCCCGAGCGGCCCTTTGTAGAGCAGGATGCAGGTGGAAGCTTCGTCGCCGCGTCCGACACGCCCACGCAGCTGATGCAGTTGCGCCAGGCCGAAACGCTCGGCATGCTCGATCACCATGATCGTCGCATCCGGCACGTCGACACCCACTTCGACGACGGTCGTGGCGACCAGTAGGCGGATCTCACCATTCTTGAAGGCCATCATGACGGCGTCCTTTTCCTGCCCGTTCATCCGGCCGTGAATGAGTCCGATCCCTTGGCCGAGCGCCTTGGTGAGAGTCTCATGACGCTCCTCGACGGACATTAAATCGGATTCTTCGGATTCCTCCACAAGTGGACATATCCAATAGGCTTTTTTGCCTTCGGAGAGCGCGCTCTTTAGTCGTGTGACGATATCGCCGGTTCGCTCGTTCGGGATGGTGATCGTCTGGATTGGCTTGCGGCCTGCCGGCTTCTCGGTGAGTTTGGAAACGTCCATGTCGCCGAAGGCGGCCAACACCAGCGTTCGCGGGATCGGCGTTGCGGTCATGACGAGCATATGCGGCGAGATGCCCTTCGCGGTCAGGCGCAGGCGCTGGTGGACGCCGAAGCGATGCTGCTCGTCGACGACGGCAAGCATGAGATTGGCGTAGGCGACACTGTCTTGGAACAATGCGTGCGTGCCGATGACAATCTGCGCTTCGCCGGAGGCGATGCGTTCCAAGATAGCATCTCGCTCCCGGCCCTTCGTGCGACCTGTGAGAATGTCGATGGAAAGATTTGCACTTGCTGCGAATTTCGAGATCGTCGCATAGTGTTGACGTGCCAAAATTTCGGTCGGCGCCATCAGCACAGCCTGGCCGCCGCTTTCGATGACGGCGGCTATCGCCATCAAGGCAACTAGCGTCTTTCCAGCACCCACATCGCCTTGCAGCAGCCGGAGCATGCGCTCCGTGCCGGCCATGTCCTTGAGAATATCGGCAACCGCATCCAGCTGGCTGTTCGTCATCGAGAAAGGTAGGGATTCCGATATCTTGTTGCTGACTTCTCCAGTGGCATGCACGGGTTGCCCCGCCACCTTGCGCAGCCTTTGGCGTACGAGAGAGAGCGACAGTTGCCCCGCGAGGAACTCATCATAGGCAAGCCGGCGGCGGGCCGGCGCCTGCGGATCGATATCGGTGGCATCTCGCGGCGCATGTAGCATGTGGAAGCTGTCGGAGATCGTGGGAAAGCCCTGCTTCTGCGTAAGCGCGATGTCATCCCATTCAGGCAGTTGCGGAATGCGTGGGAGTGCTCCCTCGATGGTCTTGCGAAGGAATTTCGGCGTGAGGCCTGCGGTCAGCGGGTAGACCGGTTCGACCAGCGGCAGGTTTTCCGCCTCGCTCTCGCGCATGATATAGTCGGGATGCACCATCGACGGGCGGCCATTGAACCAGTCGACCTTGCCGCTGACCGTGACGGTCTCGTCGACAGGCAGTTGCTTTTCCAGCCATTGCGCCTTGCCGCGAAAGAAGACCAGCGCAAGCTCGCCAGTCTCGTCATGCAGATAGACGCGATAGGGCACGTTGCTGCGTGCATTGGGCGGCGGCTGATGCCGGTCGACACGGCCGGTAATGGTGACGATGGCTCCCTGCGGCGCTCTGGCAATACCCGGTTGCTCGCGCCGGTCTATGATCGAATGCGGCGCGTGGAAGATGAGGTCGACGACACGGCAGTCGTCGATCGTCTCGCGATCGAGCAGCTTCACCAGCAGTTCGGATACCTTCGGCCCGACGCCTGGAAGCGACGAGATGGAGGCAAACAACGGGTCGAGGATGGCGGGACGCATGGCCGGCAAAATGCGACGGACGGGGCGCATTTGGCAAGGGCTGGCGGAGAACTCAGCGATATTGCGCCGAACACTCCCCGGAAAATTGCATCGCAGATGCTTTTTTCTGAAAAACCGGTTCCCACCTTACAACGCTGGTTTTATAGAGACGCATCAACATAAAGGTGTTTTTGATGACTGGGCTGACCCTCAGCAGTGCCGATCTTGATCCTCGCCGCCGGCGAATCCTTTTTCGCTGCTGGCATCGCGGCATCCGCGAGATGGATCTGGTCTTCGGCCAGTTTGCCGACAATGAGTTGCCAAACCTCCCCGAGGCGGATCTCGATGAACTCGAGCGCATCATGGCCGAGGAAGACAATGATCTCCTCAAGTGGATTCTTGGGAGCGAGCCGACCCCGCAGCATCTGCAGACGCCTCTCTTCGAGCGCCTGGTGTCCTACAAGCCAGATTTCGAAGAGATCGCCGAAAGGTTTGGATTGACGAGATGATCCCCGGTTTCGACGCGAAGAAGGTGCTCGCCGCAAGCGAGCCGCTGACGGTCGGTCATGTGCCGACCGGCATGGAGCCGTTCCTGCTTGCTGATCTGGCACGAGCCGGTCAGCCGGTCGCCTATGTCATGTCCGACGGTCAGCATATGGCTGATGTCGAACAGATGCTCGGCTTCATCGCGCCCGAAATACCGGTTCTCACTCTACCCGCCTGGGATTGCCTGCCCTACGACCGCGTTTCGCCGAGTTCCGATACTTCGGCCCGCCGCCTGGCTGCACTCTCTGGCCTCATTGCGCATCATCGCAAGCCACATGCGGCAATCGTGCTTGTCACGGTCAATGCCATGCTGCAGAAGGTCGCGCCGCAGGACGTGATCGAAAGCCTCGCGTTTTCCGCCCGCCCCGGCAATCAGGTGCGGATGGATGATATTGCCAGCCGTCTCGAGCGCAATGGTTTCGATCGCGTCGCGACCGTGCGCGAGGTCGGTGAATTTGCCGTCCGCGGCGGTATTCTCGATGTCTTCGTTCCAGGCACGGAAGAGCCGGTTCGCCTGGACTTCTTCGGCGATACGCTGGAAAGCATCCGCAGCTTCGATCCGGCGAGCCAACGTACGACCGGGCAGGTCCGCTCGCTTGATCTCAATCCGATGAGCGAAGTGACGCTGACGCCGGATACAATCAGCCGCTTCCGCAAGAACTATCTCTCCGCCTTCGGCGCCGCCACACGCGACGACGCGCTCTATGTCGCCGTGTCCGAGGGGCGCCGCTACGCCGGCATGGAACACTGGTTGCCGCTTTTCTACGAGAAGCTTGAGACTGTCTTCGATTACCTCAAGGGTTTCCGGCTGGTCACGGACCATACCGTCCGCGAGGCGGCCGAGGAACGCTCCAAGCTCGTCTTCGATTACTACGACGCCCGCTTGAATTCCGGCCAGCAGGGCAAGGGCCAGATGGCGCAGGGCACGCCCTATAAGCCCGTCACCCCCGGCCAGCTCTATCTCGATGGCAAGGCCTTCGGCAACGCGCTCGATGCCTTCTACGCTATCCGCATCTCTCCCTTCAATGAGCATGAGGGCGAGGCGCGCCGCGTCATCAGCCTCGACGCTCGTCAAGGGCCGCGCTGGGCACGCTCTGCCGCTGAGAGCGCTGACAGCGAACGCGTCAACGTCTTCGATGCCGTCGTAAAGCATATCGCCGACAAGCGAGCCTCGGGCGGCAAGGTGCTGATTTCGGCCTGGACTGAGGGTTCTCTCGACCGCCTCCTGCAGGTGCTGTCTGAGCACGGGCTGGCGCGCGTCAAAACGATCGAGGCCTTCAAGGATCTCGGCGGCCTGGCAAAGGGCGAGGCGGCTGCGGCCGTGCTTAGCCTGGAAGCGGGCTTCGAGGCCGGCGATCTCATCGTTATCGGCGAGCAGGATATTCTCGGCGACCGCATGGTGCGCCGTTCCAAGCGGCGCAAGCGCGCCGCCGATTTCATTTCGGAAGTGGCCGGTCTTGACGAAGGCTCGATCGTCGTTCACGCCGAGCATGGCATCGGTCGTTTCGTCGGGCTGAGAACGATCGAAGCTGCTGGCGCGCCGCATGCCTGCCTTGAGCTGCGCTACGCCGACGACGCCAAACTGTTCCTGCCGGTCGAAAACATCGATCTTCTCTCGCGCTATGGCGGCGAAGGCACCGAGGCCCAGCTCGACAAGCTCGGCGGCGGCGCGTGGCAGATGCGCAAGGCCAAGCTCAAGAAGCGCCTGCTCGATATGGCCGGCGCCTTGATCCGGGTCGCGGCCGAACGCCTGACGCGTCATGCGCCGGTGCTCAGTACGCCGGACGGTCTCTACGACGAATTTGCCGCGCGCTTCCCCTATGACGAGACCGACGACCAGATGAACGCCATTGAGGCTGTGCGCGACGATCTCGGCGCTGGCCGGCCGATGGACCGTCTCGTCTGTGGCGACGTCGGCTTCGGCAAGACGGAAGTGGCGTTGCGTGCGGCCTTCGTCGCGGCGATGAACGGTGCGCAGGTCGCCGTCGTCGTTCCCACAACCTTGCTCGCCCGCCAGCATTTCAAGACCTTCTCCGAACGTTTCCGCGGCCTGCCCATCCGCTTGCAGCAGGCATCCCGTCTGGTCGGCGCCAAGGATCTGGCGCTGACGAAGAAGGAAGTAGCAGAAGGCAAGACCGACATTGTCGTCGGCACGCATTCGCTGCTCGGCTCCGGCATCAGTTTCGCCAATCTCGGCCTGCTCATCATCGATGAGGAGCAGCATTTCGGCGTCAAGCACAAGGAACGCCTGAAGGAACTGAAGAGCGACGTGCATGTGCTGACGCTGTCGGCGACGCCGATCCCGCGCACGCTGCAGCTTGCCATGACGGGTGTGCGCGAGCTGTCGCTCATCACCACGCCGCCGGTCGACCGCATGGCGGTGCGCACCTTCATCTCGCCCTTCGATTCCCTTGTGATCCGCGAAACGCTGATGCGCGAGCATTATCGCGGCGGCCAGAGCTTCTACGTCTGCCCGCGGCTTGCCGATCTTGCCGATATCCACGCCTTCCTGCAGTCGGATGTGCCGGAGCTGAAGGTGGCGGTCGCGCATGGCCAGATGCCGGCCGGCGAGCTGGAAGACATCATGAACGCCTTCTATGAGGGCCGTTACGATGTGCTGCTATCGACGACCATCGTCGAATCCGGCCTTGACGTGCCGACCGCGAACACGCTGATCGTCCATCGCGCCGATATGTTCGGCCTTGCCCAGCTCTATCAGCTCCGCGGCCGTGTTGGCCGTTCCAAGGTGCGTGCCTTTGCGCTCTTCACCCTGCCGGTCAACAAGGTTCTGACGACGACGGCGGAGCGCCGGCTGAAGGTGTTGCAGTCGCTCGATACGCTCGGCGCCGGTTTCCAGCTTGCCAGCCACGATCTCGATATCCGCGGCGCCGGCAATCTGCTCGGCGAGGAACAATCGGGCCATATCAAGGAAGTCGGCTTCGAACTTTACCAGCAGATGCTGGAAGAGGCAGTTGCCGAGGTTAAGGGAGTCGACGAGATTCAAGACACCGGCTGGTCGCCGCAGATCTCCGTAGGCACGCCTGTCATGATTCCCGACGCCTATGTGCCGGATCTGCATCTGCGCATGGCGCTCTATCGCCGCCTCGGCGAGATTACCGAAATCAAGGAGATCGACGGTTTCGGCGCTGAGATGATCGACCGGTTTGGTCCCTTGCCGATCGAGGTGCAGCATCTCCTCAAGATCGTCTACATCAAGTCGCTCTGCCGCATCGCCAATGTCGAGAAGCTGGATGCCGGCCCGAAGGGCGTTGTCGTGCAGTTCCGCAACAAGGAATTCCCGAACCCGGCCAATCTCGTCGGCTATATCGCCAAGCAGGGGACGATGGCGAAGATCCGTCCCGACCATAGCGTATTCTTGACGCGCGACCTGCCGACGCCGGAAAAGCGGCTGCAGGGCGCGGCAGTTGTCATGACGCAACTGGCGGAACTGGCGAAGTAGGAGAGGCCGCTTCGTTTTCGGCCTTTGCCAAAGAGCATTTCGGCCCGGCGGCTATCTGCTGCGCCGGGCCGAAATCCGTCGTGCGTTTCAGGCCGCCTGAGAGCGATGAGCTGCATCCGGAACGCGCGCTATAACCTTGATTTCAAAGTCGAAACCCGCCAGCCAATTGACGC
Organism: Rhizobium sp. BR 314; assembly: GCF_047445805.1. Lineage (NCBI taxonomy): Bacteria > Pseudomonadati > Pseudomonadota > Alphaproteobacteria > Hyphomicrobiales > Rhizobiaceae > Rhizobium > Rhizobium sp. BR 314. Next base: position 13,921 of record NZ_JARWLA010000042.1, read on the forward strand.
CTATCGCCGTCCAGTTCGGGTAGGGCGCTTCATTGAAGATCCTGTTCTTGACAGCCATGATCGTTCCGAACTGGTTTTCCGGGTCGGTGTGGAATGTGGTGACGTCAACAATATCGTCAAAAGTGCAGCCGCCTGCCTCCAAGGTTGCCCGCAGGTTGTCGAAGGCGAGCTGGACTTGACGCTCGAAATCCGGCTCCGGGCTCCCATCTGCGCGGCTGCCGACTTGACCAGAAACGAATAGAAGATCGCCGGAACGGATCGCGGCGGAATAGCCATGTTTTTCGTAGAGAGCATGCCTGTCCGCGGGAAAGATCGCATTGCGTTTCGTCATTACAGCCTGCTTTCGCTTGCGTTGATAGAAGAAATTGAACGGCCGCAATCTTGCGCGGCATTTAAAAGCACCGCTTCATTTGATATACGGTATGTATGTGAAATAGTGTCGCGTGCGCTGCGTGTCAATTCAAATACGAAGCGTATGTGAAATTTGAGGGCAGAATGGCCAAACGCCTGGAAACGATGGAAGAGAACCGCAACAAGCTCGTTGCCGCCGCGCGAAAAGCTTTCGCAGATAAGGGATTTGCAGCTGCGTCGATGGACGAGTTGACGGCAGATGTCGGACTGACAAGGGGCGCTCTGTATCACAATTTCGGCGACAAAAAGGGGCTGCTTGCCGCCGTCGTCCATCAGATCGACAGCGAAATGGCCCTGCGGGCCAAGGAGATCGCCAGACGGGCAGACGGTGATTGGCAGAGACTGTTGGCGGAAGGCGAAGCCTATATCGAAATGGCTCTCGATCCGGAGGTTCAACGCATTGTCTTGCTCGATGGCCCTGCGGTGTTGGGTGATCCATCGAAATGGCCCAGTCAGAACAGCTGTCTCGCAGCGACCCGGCAGACGGTTTCAGCACTTCTGGAAAGCAAGATTATCAAGCCGCTCGATGAGGAAGCTGCAGCCCGGCTCCTCTCCGGCGCAGCATTGAATGCCGCCCTCTGGATTGCCGCCAGCGACAGCCCCAAGGAAGTGCTTCCCAAGGCGATAGAGGCGTTCCGGGCGATAGCGTCGGGATTGCTGGCCGCGGATCAAGGCTGACGTATTATTCGCCCCGCAAAGCCGTCGAGCGACGATAGGGAGTTGCAGGCGCGCAATTGCTTTCTGGCTGCGTACTTAAAAAGTGCCGACGAAAGCCGATGCTGCCAGAAAGACGCTCGTCAGGATATTTGCGAGGAATAGCCGGTAGTTGATTTCGGGACGAGCGATATCGAGACGCCAGATCTGCCAGCCAAGGTGCGCGGCGATAACGAGCATTCCGATGCCATAGGCCGGAGACATGCCGACCAACCACCCGCCAACTGACCATGCCGCAAGCGTAAGAGCGTAGAACAGACCAATATAGGTTTTGCCGCGCTTGCCGAAGAGGATCGCTGTCGACTTCAAGCCGAGACGCGTATCATCTCGAACGTCAACATAGGCATAAACGGTGTCGTAGCCGATCTGCCAGGTAATAGCGCCAAGCCACATCAGAAGCGCGCCCGTCGGAATATCACCGGTGATTTCCGACCAGGCCATCAGCATCCCCCAATTGAACGCTGCGCCAAGCACTGCCTGAGGCCAATGCGTGAAGCGTTTGCAAAGAGGATAGATGAAGACGAGCGGCAGTACGCAGATGGCGACAAGGCGCGTGAAGGGTGTCAGGAAGAAAAGAAGCGAAGCGGCGAGGGCGAGTTCCGTCACCAGAAACGATATGGCCTGCGGCAAGCCGATCTGGCCGCTCGCCAACGGCCGAAAGCGGGTGCGTTCGACATGGCCGTCGAATTTCCGATCGGCGATATCATTGACGGTCGAACCCGCGCTTCTCATCAGCAAGGCGCCAAGAGAGAAGAGCAACAGATGCGGGAGGTCGGGAAAAGCGTGAGACGCCTGGATAAGCGCTGCCCAGCAGGGAAAAAGAGTAAGCCAGGTGCCCACGGGCCGATCCAGACGTGCGAGCCGGGCATAGGATCGCCATGCCGTTGGCAAATGACGATCCACCCAGTCTCCGAGTTTGATGTCACTTAGGTCCGAGCGGCTGAAAGTATGCATCGTCGAAATCCAGTGGCTGAGTCGATGATGCAAAATAGAGATTTTTGTCTATGCCGCAACGACCGCGAGCAGTGCTGCACTTATTCGGCAGGTAACGTCGGCGGTCTCCTTTGTGCAATCAAGCTGTCACCGACCGCCGGTCAATTCATCCCGGCCCGAGCTTCGGCCTTCATCTTGGCAATATCGCGCAACGCGCCGGCCAGCACATCCGGCGTCTGAGCACCGCTTACGGCATATTGTTGGTCGAAGATGAAGAAGGGGACGCCGGAGACGCCAATTTTCTGGGCGGCTTCGATCTCACCGATGATAAGGTCGCGGTCGGCATCCGAGGCAAGCAGCGTTGCGATGACGGAGCGGTCGAGGCCTACCTTTTCGGCGATATCGAGCAGAACTGCGTGATCGCCGACGTTGCGGCCTTCTTCGAAATTGGCCTTGAACAGCGCGTCGACGACCTTGTCCTGCTTCTCGCGGCTCTCGGTCACGGCCCAATGAATGAGGCGATGCGCGTCGAGTGTGTTGGGGCCGATCTCGATGGCGTCGAAATCGAACTTGATTCCTACTTCCCGGCCAAGGTCCGTCAGCATCTTGTGTCCTTGCGCAACACGCTCCGCGCCGCCGAGCTTTTGCTCCAGCGCCTTCTTCTGGTCGACGCCTTCGGGCGGATAGTCCGGGTTCAGGCGGTAGGGGCGCCAGTTGAGATCGACGCCCACTTCATCCTGCACCTCGGCAATCGCCAGCTCCAGCCGGGCCTTGCCAAGATAGCACCATGGGCAGACGACGTCCGAGACGATGTCGATCGTAATGCGTTCCATGGTTCTTTCCTTTCGGTTTCCAGTTTGTCCCCACCATCTAGGCCTTTGCGCCGATGGCTTCAACCAGTTACCGAAAGGGAACCGTTATGGACGCAACGCCTATTTTTGTGCGGACGCGTCCCACCAGGTCGGCAGGTAGTATCCATAGAGCGGCAATGTGTAGGGATGGCCGATGTGGCTTCGGCGCGCCACCCATTGCTGGGCGATGTGATAGAGCGGTACGACATAATAACCCGAGATCAGGAAACGATCGAAAGATCGCACGGCATCGCGGAAATCCTCGGATGAATGGGCGGTGAGGAAGTGGTCGATCAATGTATCGACATCCGGATCGGCAACGCCGGCGAAATTGTTGCTGCCCGGCGTCTTCGCGGCGACCGAGCCCCAGCGCCCGACCTGCTCGATACCTGGCGACAGCGACGACGGGTAGGATTTGATCACCATGTCGTAATCGTAGTTGATCGTCCTCAGCTGATATTGCGAATCATCGACCGTGCGGATGGTGACTGCGACGCCTAGCAGTGCCAGGGATCGGCGATAGGGAAGCGCCAGACGTTCCTGTTCGGGGTTCTGCGTCAATATTTCGAAACTGAGCTGCCGGCCGGCCTTATCGACCATCTTTTCTCCCTGGATCGTGTAGCCGCCTTCCTTCAGCAGCTTCACGGTCTTGCGCAGGATAGAGCGATCGCGGCCCGAACCGTTGCTGACAGGCAGCTTATAGCTGCCATCAAGCACGTCTGGGTCGATACGATCCTTGATAGGGCCGAGCGTGGCGAGTTCACGCGCATCCGCGGGGACGCCGAAGGATGACAGGTCGGAATTCTGCCAATAGCTTTGCGTGCGCGTATAGGCGCTGGAAAACAGGCTGCGATTGAGCCACTCGAAATCGAACGCGAGCGTCAGCCCCTCCCGAACCTTCTTGTCCGCGAAGATCGGACGTCTCGTGTTGAAGACGAAACCGAGCATGCCGCTTGGTGTTTTCGGCGAGAACGTCTCTTTGACGACCGCTCCCGAATCGACGGCCGGGAAGTTGTAAGCCTGCCGCCAATGACCGGGGCTGCCGTCCGGGTAAATATCGACATCGCCCTTCTTGAAGGATTCGAAAAGTGCGGTGTCCTGCAGGAAATAGTTGACTGCAACCTCATCGTAATTGTCGAACCCGATTTTCGTCGGCAGCTGTCTGCCCCAATAGTTGGGATCGCGCTCGAAGACGATGCGCAGGCCGGGATCTATGCTCTTTACCCGATAAGGGCCTGAGCCGATCGGGATGCTGAGCGTGGTCCGGTCGAAACCGTCAGCGTCGATTGCGTGCTTCGGCAGGATGGGCAGGGACGATGCTATAATCAGCGGCGTTTCGCGATTGGCCTTCTCATTGAAGCGGATCAGCACACTATGTTCGCCGACCTTCTCCATGCTGGCGATCGTTTCCAGCCAGGAAGAAAAGGGGATGCGCCCCTTTTCGCGCAGCAGCTGGAAGGTGAAAATCACGTCGTCTGGCGTCACCGGCTTCCCGTCCGACCATTTGGCATCGGGATTGAGGTTGAACTGGATGTAGCTCCGGCTTTCGTCCCACTCAACGGTCTGCGCCAACAATCCGTAGAGCGTGAACGGCTCGTCGCGCGAGCGTACCATAAGCGGCTCGTAGGAGAGATTACCGTATTCCGGATCCCACATGCCGCGCGCTGTCGTGCGCATGCTCTTCAGGATGAAGGGATTGAGATTGTCGAACGTGCCGACGACACCATAATTGATGCGGCCGCCCTTTTTGACATCCGGATTGACGTAGGGAAAATGCTTGAAGTCGGCCGGCAGCGCCGGATCTCCGTGCATGGCGATGCCATAAAGCGGCTGTGCCGCGGCGGCATTGCACAATGTTGCGAAGAACAGGAAAACAGCGATCCGGAGCGCTTGCATGGCATCCTTTCCGGTAAGGGGTACGATTCGCCCGAACCTTATCATGAGCGTGCCGGATTCAACACGCGACTGCGGAATTCTTGAGACTCAACAGAAAAGACCAAAGAAAAGCTGGATATCCGTGCCGGTGCGATGTAACAGGGGTGCCGGGTTTCTCGGGTCATGTATTTGCCTTATTCATTCGACAGGTGGACGACGGTTTGACCCGAATTGCATGGGACGGCGCGCTGTCGTCCCGCAGCGGATTTCAGGAGGCGGTTTCGCTATGATGTTCAAGACTGACAACAAAATGCGGGCAGGTCTCTCTGCTCTGGCTCTCATGATCGGCGCGGCTATGCCGGCAGCTGCTTTCGCTCAGGATGCGTCCAACGCAGCTCCTGCCGATGGTGGTGGCGATCCCAACCAGCCGCGTCTCGGCTGGTACAAGACCTGCGCCAAGCAGGACGATGCCGATATCTGCATCGTGCAGAACCTGATCATGGCCAACAATGGCCAGCTGGTAACGGCTGTCGGCCTCATCTCCGTCGATGGCAAGGTCAACCGCAAGATCCTTCAGATTTCCGTCCCGACGGCTCGCCTGATCCCGCCCGGCATCACCATGCAGGTCGATGGCGGCAAGGGTCAGAAGCTCGATTACGCCGTCTGCCTTCCGGACAAGTGCACTGCGGAAATTCCTGTAACCGACGCAATGGTTGCTTCGTTGAAGAAGGGTACGGATGTAACCTTTACCTCGATCAACTTCCGCCGTGCGCCGAACCCGATCAAGATCTCGCTGACCGGCTTTGCCGCAGCTTTCGACGGTCCGGCAATCTCCGACAGCAAGCTTGCTGAAAGCCAGAAGAGCCTGCAGGACAGCATGCAGAAGAAGGCCGAAGAAGCTCGCAAGAAGCTCGAAGACGCTCAGAAGGCCGCCAAGCAGCAGTAAGCCGCTCGCATCAGTCCTATCAAAGAAAAAGCCCGGAGCGATATCCGGGCTTTTTCTTTCTGGCCGTTCTGTGAGGGCCGCAAATGAAAAGGGAAGGCGTTGTGCGCCTTCCCTCCCAAATGGCTTGATTCGTTTGCGCTTAGTGGGCGAGGCTCATCTTGGGCTTGAGCTGGCCGGTAGGCGCCTGGTCGAAAATCTGGGCGACCTGAGGATTGCGGAGCGGAACGCCGCTCTCATCGCTGACCAGGTTCTGTTCCGATACGTAGGCGACATACTCCGTCTCGTCGTTTTCGGCGAGAAGGTGGTAGAATGGCTGGTCCTTGCTGGGCCGCACTTCGACCGGGATGGAGTTCCACCATTCATCTGTATTTGCGAATTCCGGATCGACATCGAAGATGACACCGCGGAAGGGGAAACTCCGGTGTCGAACCACGTCGCCAATATTGAATTTTGCGTTTCGTTGTTTCATGGCACGACTTCCTTTCACTTGATGATGTGGTGCCTTTCCCCACTGAAATCAAGGATTTTACCCGTATTCCTTCATTGAACTGTCACAATCTGTTTGGTTTTACTCCAAACGTCGAACGATAATCCATCGGCAAAACTGCCAATTGCAGCATTCCCGCCGACTGCATCTCCACTATAAAGAAAGCCCCGGGCGAGCCGGGGCTTTCGTGTCTCGTATCAGACCGAGTAGTACATGTCATATTCGACCGGATGCGGGGTCATTTCATAACGCATGACTTCCTGCATCTTCAGTTCGATGAAGGAATCGATCTGGTCGTCGTCGAAGACGCCGCCGGCGGTCAGGAACTTGCGGTCCTTGTCGAGGCTTTCGAGAGCTTCGCGCAGCGAGCCGCAAACGGTCGGGATCTTCTTCAGTTCCTTCGGCGGCAGGTCGTACAGGTCCTTGTCCATGGCCTTGCCAGGATGGATCTTGTTCTTGATGCCGTCGAGGCCGGCCATCAGCATGGCGGCGAAGCCGAGATAGGGGTTGGCGGTCGGGTCAGGGAAGCGGACTTCGACGCGCTTGGCCTTCGGGTTCGAGCCGAACGGAATACGGCAGGAAGCGGAACGGTTGCGAGCGGAGTAGGCGAGCAGAACCGGAGCTTCGTAGCCCGGGACGAGACGCTTGTAGGAGTTCGTCGACGGGTTGGTGAAAGCGTTGATTGCCTTGGCATGCTTGATGATGCCGCCGATGTAGTAGAGGCAGCTTTCGGACAGGCCTGCATATTCGTCGCCGGCGAAGGTCGGCTTGCCGGCCTTCCAGATCGACTGGTGCACGTGCATGCCCGAGCCGTTGTCGCCGAAGATCGGCTTCGGCATGAAGGTTGCCGTCTTGCCGTAGGCATTGGCGACCTGATGCACGACGTACTTGTAGATCTGCATGCCGTCGGCGCTGCGAACCAGCGTGTCGAACTTGATGCCGAGTTCGTGCTGGGCGGCCGCAACTTCGTGGTGATGCTTTTCTACGGTGACGCCCATTTCGGTCAGAACCGTCAGCATTTCCGAACGCATGTCCTGGCAGCTGTCGATCGGCGGAACCGGGAAGTAGCCACCCTTGACGCGCGGACGATGGCCGAGGTTGCCGGTCTCGTAGTCGGTGTCGTCGTTGGACGGCAGTTCGCTCGAATCGAGCTTGAAGCCAGTGTTGTACGGATCGGCCTTGTACTTGACGTCGTCGAAGACGAAGAATTCGGCTTCCGGGCCGAAGAAGGCGGTGTCGCCGATGCCGGAGGCCTTCAGATAGGCTTCGGCCTTCTTGGCAGTGCCGCGCGGATCGCGGTTATAGGCTTCGCCGGAGACGGGATCGAGAATGTCGCAGAGGATGACCATGGTGGACTGCGCGAAGAACGGATCCATGTGGACAGTGTCCGGATCGGGCATCAGCACCATGTCGGACTCGTTGATGGCCTTCCAGCCGCCAATCGAGGAGCCATCGAACATGACGCCGTCTGCGAACATGTCTTCGTCGACGCAGATCACGTCCATGGTGAGGTGCTGAAGCTTGCCCTTCGGGTCGGTGAAACGCAGGTCAACGAACTTGACGTCGTTGTCCTTGATTTGCTTCAGAATATCGCTTGCGGTCGTCATTAAACTGCTTCCCTTGACTTAGATGACGATTACGAACCTCGGCCGCGAGGGCCGGGCGGGTTAGATGGCGTCGATGCCCGTTTCACCGGTACGGATTCGGATGACTTCCTCCACATTGGAGACGAAAATCTTTCCGTCGCCGATACGGCCTGTTTGCGCGGCCTTGCGAATAGCGTCGATCACCGCCTCCGCATTTTCATCTGCCAGCACGACTTCGACCTTCACCTTCGGCAGGAAGTCGACGACATATTCGGCACCACGGTAAAGCTCCGTGTGGCCCTTTTGACGACCGAAGCCCTTCGCTTCCGTGACGGTGATACCCTGCAGGCCGACTTCCTGAAGGGCTTCCTTCACTTCGTCGAGCTTGAAGGGCTTGATGATCGCTTCGATCTTTTTCATGAGAAAATGTCTCTCCGCTTCTCCTGTTACAGCAGGACTACTCCCCGCTCGACCAACGTATGCACGTATCGTGCCAATTGGGGAGCGACCTCCGTAAAAAATCCCGGCGAATTCGCACCGAGACGATGAATTGATGAGGATTTTTCGGAAAAATGGAAGCGATTTCGCGTCGAAATGGGCTGGATAAGTAAAATTTCGCAAAAAAGTGCAGTCTGCGTCATATTCGTGCTTGCACAAGGCTTTGGGCGACTTTGTTCAATCGCTATGCAAATGCATATTTATTGATCAAATACACTGCCGGATTAGCGGTTGTTTTTCAGGCAGATTTCGCATCTATAATGTTTCCCATGATTGTACCGCTCGCCGATCTGCTCCTTTCTCCAGACGACATGACTGCAGTCGATAGGGACGCCGCCGCTTCCTCCATCGACTCCTATGGGCTCATGGAAAGGGCCGGGCAGGCTGTCGCCGCAAGCGCGCTTCGACATTTCCCCGGAGCATTACGGTTTGTTGTTCTCTGTGGGCCGGGCAACAATGGTGGCGACGGCTATGTCACGGCACGTGCATTGCAGCAATCGGGAGCCAGCGTAAAACTCTTCCATCTGGGTGAGTCGAGGCGGCTGAAGGGCGACGCGGCGCGCGCCTTTGCCGATTGCCCGGTCAAAGGGGAGGCGATTGCCCAATACGTGCCGCGTGCGGGCGACGTCGTCATCGATGCCATCTTCGGCGCGGGTCTGTCTCGTCCGGTTCCGGCCGAAGTCGAAGCAGTGATCGTGCGTGTCGGCGAGGCGGATATTCCGGTCATCGCCGTCGATTTGCCCTCCGGTCTTGATGGGGCAAGCGGCCAGATCCTGGGAGCCGCCTTTCGTGCAAAGCGTACCGTGACTTTCATGGCGCGCAAGCCGGGCCATCTCCTGTTGCCCGGCCGCGACCTTTGCGGCGAACTGGAAGTCTTTGACATTGGCATTCCAGCCCGCATCGTCCGCGCCCATGCGGATGGCCTGATCGGTGAAAACACGCCGGTGCAATGGCAGGCAAAGATACCGTCGGCGGGCGCCGACACGCACAAATACAAGCGCGGTCACCTGGTCGTCTTTTCCGGCGGGCCGAACGCAACGGGTGCGGCGCGCATGTCCGCTATGGCCGGGCTGAAGGCCGGAGCAGGGCTTGTCACCATCGCCTCGCCGCCGGAGGCTATGGCCGTCAATGCCGGCTCGCTCACAGCGATCATGCTGCATGCCGTTGACGATGAGGCGTCGCTGCGGGCTTGGCTCGCCGATCAACGCCTTTCGACCTTCATTCTCGGGCCTGGCTTTGGTGCCGGTGAGAAGGTTCGCCAATTCTGCCTTGCGCTTGCCGACCGTCATCTGGTGCTCGATGCCGATGGCATCACCTCGTTTCGCGATGAACCGCAGCGGCTTTTCGATGCCTTTGCCAAGGGGCCGACGCGATTGGTGCTGACGCCGCACGAAGGCGAATTCGCGCGGCTCTTTCCCGATATCGTTGCAGATGCGGCCTTGAGCAAAGTCGACAAGGCAAGGGCCGCTGCTGCCAGAGCTCATGCCGCCATCATCTATAAGGGTGCCGATAGCGTCATTGCAGCTCCGGACGGACGGGCGCTGATCAATGCCAACGCACCGCCTTGGCTTGCCACAGCCGGCTCCGGCGACGTTCTGGCCGGCATTGTCGGCGGGCTCATGGCGCAAGGAGCGCCGGCATTTGAAGCAGCCGCCGCTGGTGTCTGGCTGCATGGGCTCGCCGGCCAGCATGCCGGCAAGGGGCTGACGGCCGAAGATCTCGTCGCCAGCGTCAAGCCGCTTTAGTCCTTACTTTGCGACCTCTTGCTGCAATGCAATCGCACCTGGAGGTGCGTTTACTTTGCCCTCATGGATCATGAAGGCAAAGACATCGCGAGGCTCTGCCTTGACCTTACGCGAGGCATCGATCAACGGCAGATCGTCCGGCACCTTACCGCCGGCCCATGTTCTCAGGCGATCGGCCCAGGCCTTCAGGTCCTTCTCCGGATAGCATGTCTTGATGTCGTCCGAGCCCTTCTGAAGGCGGGCATAGACGAAATCGGCGGTGACATCCGCGATCATCGGATACTCGAAATGCTCGGCGCAGACCGGCGCGACATTGTATTTCTCAAGTAGCGCGATGAACTCCGGCACCTTGAAGGAATCGTGGCGGACCTCGACGACATGCTTCAGCGCGAGGCCATCCTGTTTGGCCGGCAACAGCTTCAGGAAAGCCTCGAAATCATCCGGGTCGAATTTCTTCGTCGGCGCGAACTGCCAGAGCAGCGGACCGAGATGATCTCCAAGCTCACTGATGCCGGATTCCAGAAACTTCTGCATCGATTCACCGGCCTCAGAAAGGACACGGCGATTTGTGACGAAGCGCGTCGCCTTCAGGGAGAAGATGAAACCTTCAGGCACGTCGGCAGCCCATTTTGCGAAGACTTCCGGCTTCTGTGTGCTGTAATAGGTGCCATTGACCTCGATTACCTTCAGTTGACGGCTGGCGTAATTAAGCTCGTCCTTCTGCTTCAGCGTATCGGGATAGAAGGTCCCGCGCCAAGGCTCAAAAGTCCAGCCGCCAATGCCTGTGCGGATTTCGCCCGCTTTGGTCATTCTCTCCTCCATGGACGTTTATCGGGTGAAAATCACTCCGCTGCTGCAACCTTCTTCATCGGCCGGCGCTCCAGCAATTCTTTCAGGAACTGGCCCGTATAGGAGCGCTTCTCCTTGACGATGGTCTCCGGGGTTCCGACGGCAACGATCTCGCCGCCGCCATCGCCGCCTTCGGGACCGAAATCGAGGATCCAGTCGGCCGTCTTGATGACTTCGAGATTATGCTCGATGACCACGACCGAATTGCCCTGATTGACCAGTTCGTGCAGCATTTCCAGAAGCTTGGCGACATCGTGGAAATGCAGACCGGTTGTGGGTTCGTCGAGAATGTAGAGTGTGCGGCCCGTTGATCGCTTCGACAGTTCCTTGGCTAGCTTGACGCGCTGAGCCTCGCCACCCGAAAGCGTGTTTGCCTGCTGTCCCACCTTGATATAGCCGAGGCCGACATCCTTCAGGCTCTGCAGCTTGTCGCGCACGGCGGGAACTGCCGCAAAGAAATCGACGCCTTCCTCGACGGTCATGTCGAGTACGTCGGCGATCGACTTGGTCTTGAAGGTGACGTCGAGCGTTTCGCGATTGTAGCGCTTGCCGTGGCAGACGTCGCAGGTGACGTAGACGTCTGGCAGGAAGTGCATCTCGATCTTGATGACGCCGTCGCCCTGGCACGCTTCGCAGCGACCACCCTTGACGTTGAAGGAGAAGCGGCCTGGCTGATAGCCGCGCGCCTTGGCTTCCGGCAGCCCTGCAAACCAGTCGCGGATCGGCGTGAAGGCGCCGGTATAGGTCGCCGGGTTCGAGCGCGGCGTGCGGCCGATCGGCGACTGATCGATATCGATCACTTTGTCGATATGCTCGAAGCCGTCGATGCGGTCGTGATCGGCAGGGATTTCGCGCGCGCCCATGACGCGGCGCGCGGCCGACTTGTAAAGCGTCTCGATCAGGAAGGTCGACTTGCCGCCACCGGACACGCCGGTCACTGCAGTGAAGACGCCAAGCGGAATAGAGGCTGTGACATTCTTGAGGTTGTTGCCTCTTGCCCCGACGACTTTGATTTCCTTCCCCTTCTTCGGCTTGCGCCGTTCTTCGGGAACGGGCACGCCAAGCTCGCCGGAGAGGTATTTACCGGTCAGTGACTTCGGGTTGGCCATGATGTCATTCGGCGTGCCATGCGCCACCACCTGGCCGCCATGCACGCCCGCCGCCGGGCCGATATCGACAACGTCGTCTGCCGTCAGGATCGCATCCTCGTCGTGTTCGACGACGATGACCGTGTTGCCGATGTCTCGCAGATGCTTCAGTGTCTCCAGCAGGCGGGCATTGTCGCGCTGATGCAGGCCGATCGACGGCTCGTCGAGAACGTAGAGAACCCCCGTCAGGCCCGAACCGATCTGCGACGCCAGCCGGATGCGTTGGCTCTCGCCGCCCGAAAGCGTGCCGGAATTGCGCGATAGGCTCAGATATTCGAGGCCGACATCGTTGAGGAAGCGCAGGCGATCGCGGATCTCCTTGAGAATGCGCACCGCGATTTCGTTCTGCTTGTCGGTGAAGGTGCCTGGCAGCGCCTCGAACCAGTCGCGGGCGATGCGGATGGACATTTCCGCCACCTGGCTGATGTGCAGCTTGTCGATCTTGACCGCCAAGGCCTCTGGTTTCAGGCGGTAGCCGTTGCAGGCCGGGCACGGTGCTGCCGACATGAAGCGCTCGATTTCCTCGCGTGCCCAGGCGGAATCCGTTTCCTTCCAGCGGCGTTCGAGGTTCGGCACGATGCCTTCAAAATTCTTGTGCGTCGTGTAGGAGCGCGCACCATCGGCATAGTGGAACTCGATCTTCTCTTCCGTACCGTTCAGGATGACGTCCTGAGCCTTTTCCGACAGCTCGTTCCAGCGGCTGCCGAGCTTGAAGCCGTAATGCTTGCCGAGGGCTTCGAGCGTTTGGTTGTAGTAGGGGGAGCTGGATTTGGCCCAGGGAGCAATTGCGCCGTCACGCAGCGTCCGCTCCGGTTCCGGCACGATCAGGTCCCTATCGATCTTCTGCAGCGAGCCGAGGCCGTCGCAGGAAGGGCAAGCGCCGAAGGGATTATTGAACGAGAACAGGCGAGGCTCGATTTCCGGGATGGTGAAGCCGGAAACCGGGCAGGCGAACTTCTCCGAGAACAAGACGCGCTCGTGCGTCTCGTTCAACGACTTGTTTGCCGAGCCACCGGCAGCGGTTTCCTCGGGCGGCAAAGGCTTGTCGGCGAATTCGGCAACAGCAAGGCCGTCGGCAAGACGGAGCGACGTTTCGAAGCTATCGGCCAGGCGGGCGGCCATATCCGGCCGCACGACGATACGGTCGACCACGACATCGATGTCATGCTTGTATTTCTTGTCGAGCGCCGGCACATCGGCGATCTCGTAGAACTGCCCGTCGACCTTGACGCGCTGGAAGCCCTTTTTCATGAGCTCCGCCAGTTCCTTCTTGTATTCGCCCTTACGACCGCGCACGAGCGGCGCCAGAATATAAAGTCTGGTTCCTTCCTCATAGGCGAGAACGCGGTCAACCATTTGGCTGACCGTCTGGCTTTCGATCGGCAGGCCGGTAACCGGCGAGTAGGGAACACCGACGCGTGCGAACAGCAGGCGCATATAGTCGTAGATTTCTGTGACCGTGCCGACCGTCGAGCGCGGATTGCGCGATGTCGTCTTCTGCTCGATCGAAATGGCGGGCGAGAGGCCGTCGATCTGGTCGACATCCGGCTTCTGCATCATTTCCAGGAACTGGCGCGCATAGGCCGAAAGGCTTTCGACATATCGACGCTGCCCTTCGGCATAAATGGTATCGAAGGCAAGCGAAGACTTGCCGGAACCGGAAAGGCCGGTCATGACAATCAGCTTGTTGCGCGGCAGGTCGAGATCGATGCCCTTGAGATTGTGCTCGCGCGCACCACGTATGGAAATAGTCTTCAGTTCGCTCATCTTCGTATGCAGGTCCCTTGGAGTCTGCCTTTATTTAGTGATGTCAGCCTGCAAGTCGAGGCTGAAATGAAAGGTTGGAGCCGGGTTTTCGATTCCGTTGACACGATCATAAAGACAAATTAGAACAAAGAAAGAACAAAATTGCCTTTAGACATTTCTTTGTGGATGAAGATGTCTCTGGCAGTGCTGGAATAACACCTGATGACGGCAATGGTCTAAGGTGTGCCGATAAAATTTAGGGGCCGTCGATGGGCGGCAAACAGGGTGATGTCATGGCCGGTAGTGTGAACAAGGTAATTCTGATTGGAAATCTCGGGGCGGACCCAGAAATCCGCCGCACGCAGGACGGCCGCCCGATCGCCAATCTGAACATCGCCACGTCCGAAACCTGGCGCGACCGCAATTCCGGCGAGCGCAAGGAAAAGACGGAATGGCACCGCGTCGTCATCTTCAATGAAGGCCTCTGCAAGGTCGCAGAGCAATATTTGAAGAAGGGCGCCAAGGTCTATATCGAAGGCGCGCTCCAAACCCGCAAATGGCAGGATCAGAACGGCCAGGACAAGTATTCGACCGAAATCGTGCTGCAGGGCTTCAATTCGACCCTCACCATGCTGGATGGCCGTGGAGAAGGGGGCGGCTCGGACGGCGGTGGCCGCGGTGGCCGCGGCGGCGGTGATTTTGGCGGCGGCTATGGTGGCGGCGACTACGGTGGTGACGATTACGGCCAATCATCCTCGCAGGGCTCTTCCCGTGGCGGCGGTGGCAACCGCGGTGGTGGCGGCCAATCCGGCGGCGGCAATTTCTCGTGCGATCTGGACGACGACATCCCGTTCTGAGATGTCGCAGCGTGCAGTTTGCCTTTGAAAGCCTGCCTCAACGGCAGGCTTTTTTCATGAAAGAGCCAGCGCGGCCTTGGCGCCGTCAACGACGAATTGTGCGGCAAGCGCGGCGAGGATTACGCCAAGCAGGCGGGTCAGGATAGCGCGGCCCGTGGCGCCGAGCATGCGGTCGAGCCTGTCGGAAATGGCAAGCGCTGCAAAAACGAGGGCGAGATTGACGGCGATGACGGCGATCAATTGTGCCCGGTCGAGTGTGGTCTGTAGCGAACCCGCCAGCAGGATCGTTGCCGAGATCGCACCGGGACCGGCGATCAAGGGCAGGGCAAGCGGAAAGACCGCGATATTGCGGATATGATCCTTTGTGATCGCGACTTCCGTCGTCTTTTCCTTCCGGTCCTGCCGTCGCTCGAACACCATCTCGAAGGCGATCCAGAACAGCAGCAGACCGCCGGCAATGCGAAAGGCACCGATCGATATTCCGAGGACGCCGAGGATGCTCGCGCCGAACAGGGCGAAGGCCGCCAGAATGAAAAAGGCGATCAGCGAGCCGCGCAGCGCGACCTGCTTGCGCTCGGAGCGATTCATGCCAGCCGTCAGGCCGATGAATAGCGGCGCTAGCCCTGGCGGATCGACGGTTACAAGCAGAGTCGTAAAAGCATTGATCAGCGTATCCGAACTTGCCATATGTTCCCCGAGGACTGTTCTTTGGTTGTTGTCGGCCATTGTTATGCGAGGAATATGCTTTCGCAAAGCGTAATGCATCGCTATCGGCGGGTTGCGCCACGGAAATGTTCGATTTCATGGCTTAAAGAGGCAAAAGCCTGTTCAAAAACCTCGCCCCAAATTGGCGCTCGCCGGGCCTTTCGGCTATAAATTTCGCAGTGATTCTAAAAGAGATCGTGATCTGTTTTGACTGAGCAAACACCACCCGGCGGCGGGAAGCTCCCGCCAGGCATCGAGCCGATTTCCATCATGGAGGAAATGCAGCGGTCGTACCTCGATTACGCCATGAGCGTGATCGTCAGCCGCGCGCTTCCCGATGTCCGCGATGGTCTCAAGCCCGTTCATCGACGCATCCTCTACGCCTCGCATGAGAGCGGCTATCACTGGAACCGCAAATATGTGAAGTCGGCTCGTCCGGTCGCCGACGTTATGGGTAAATACCATCCGCACGGCGATGCTTCGATCTATGACGCCTTGGTCCGCATGGCGCAGGACTGGTCGATGCGCGTGCCGCTCATCGACGGACAGGGCAATTTCGGCTCGATCGACGGCGACCCGCCGGCGGCGATGCGTTACACGGAATCGCGCCTGACGAAGGTTGCTCACGAGCTTATCGAGGACATCGACAAGGAAACTGTCGATTTCCAGGAAAACTACGACGCGACCTCGGAAGAGCCGAAGGTTCTGCCGGCCCGGTTCCCCAACCTGCTCGTCAACGGCTCGGGCGGCATCGCCGTCGGCATGGCGACGAATATTCCGCCGCACAACCTGATGGAAGTGGTGGACGGCTGCATCGCGCTGATCGACAATCCGGCAATCGAGCTGCCTGAGATGATGCAGATCATTCCCGGTCCGGATTTTCCGACGGGCGCCAAAATCCTCGGTCGCGCCGGCATCCGTTCCGCCTATGAGACCGGGCGCGGCTCCGTCGTCATGCGCGGCGTTGCGACCATCGAGCCGATGCGCGGTGATCGCGAGCAGATCATCATCACCGAAATTCCGTTCCAGGTGAACAAGGCATCGATGATCGAGAAGATGGCCGAACTGGTGCGCGAGAAGCGCATCGAGGGCATCTCCGATCTGCGCGACGAATCCGACCGTCAGGGCTACCGCGTCGTTGTCGAGTTGAAGCGCGATGCCAATGCCGATGTTATCCTGAACCAGCTCTACCGCTACACGCCGCTGCAGACCTCCTTCGGCTGCAACATGGTCGCGCTGAACGGCGGCAAGCCGGAGCTGATGAACCTGCTCGATATGCTGCGCGCTTTCGTTGCCTTCCGTGAGGAAGTCATCAGCCGTCGCACTAAATACCTACTGCGTAAGGCACGCGATCGCGCCCACGTCTTGGTCGGTCTGGCGATCGCTGTCGCCAATATCGACGAGGTCATCCGCGTCATTCGCCAGGCGCCGGATCCGCAATCGGCTCGCGAAGAGCTGATGACGCGCCGCTGGAATGCCGCTGATGTCGAATCGCTTATCCGGCTAATCGATGACCCGCGTCACCGCATCAACGAAGACGGCACCTACAACCTCTCGGAAGAGCAGGCGCGCGCCATCCTCGAACTGCGTCTGGCCCGCCTGACCGCTCTCGGTCGCGACGAAATCGACGAAGAGCTCAATCAGATCGGCGCAGAGATCAAGGACTACCTCGATATTCTGTCTTCGCGCCTGCGCATTCAAGCCATTGTAAAAGAAGAGCTTTCTGCTGTTCGTGATGAGTTCGGAACGCCGCGCCGCACCGAGATCGTCGATGGCGGCCTCGAGATGGACGATGAAGACCTGATCGCTCGCGAGGACATGGTCGTTACCGTTTCGCACCTTGGCTACATCAAGCGCGTGCCGCTGACGACCTATCGCGCACAGCGCCGTGGCGGCAAGGGTCGCTCAGGCATGACGACGCGCGACGAAGATTTCGTTACCCGGCTATTTGTTCTCAACACCCATACGCCGGTCTTGTTCTTCTCGTCGCATGGTATCGTCTACAAGGAGAAGGTCTGGCGTCTGCCGATCGGCACCCCGACCTCGCGCGGCAAGGCACTGATCAACATGCTGCCGCTAGAACCAGGCGAGCGTATCACGACGATCATGCCGTTGCCCGAGGATGAGGATAGCTGGGACAATCTCGATGTCATGTTCACGACGACGCGCGGCACGGTACGCCGCAACAAGCTGTCGGATTTCGTGCAGGTGAACCGTAACGGCAAGATTGCCATGAAGCTCGAGGAGGAGGGTGACGAGATCCTCTCCGTCGAGACCTGCACCGAGCATGACGACGTGCTGATGACCACGGCGCTCGGCCAGTGCATCCGCTTCTCGGTGTCCGACGTCCGCGTCTTTGCCGGGCGCAATTCCATCGGCGTGCGCGGCATCAGCCTCGCCTCCGGCGACCGCATCATTTCGATGACGATCGTTCGTCACGTCGATGCAGAGCCCTGGGAGCGCGCTGCCTACCTCAAGCGCTCCGTCACGGAACGGCGTTCCGCGACCGGCGAAGATGAAGAAATTGCGCTGGTCGGCGAGGAAGTCACCGAAGAGGGACAGCTTAACGACGAGCGTTATGAGGAATTGAAGGCGCTGGAGCAATTCATTCTGACAGTATCGGAAAAGGGCTTCGGCAAGCGTTCGTCCTCTTACGATTTCCGCATCTCCGGCCGTGGCGGCAAGGGTATTCGCGCCACCGATACGTCGAAGACGGGCGAGATTGGCGAACTCGTCGCTGCCTTCCCGGTCGAAGATGCCGATCAGATCATGCTCGTTTCCGATGGTGGTCAGCTGATCCGCGTTCCCGTGGGCGATATCCGCATCGCCAGCCGCGCCACCAAGGGCGTCACCATCTTCTCGACCGCGAAGGACGAGAAGGTCGTATCTGTCGAGCGTATCAGCGAGCCGGAAGGCGAAGACGATACCGGCGGCGAGGAAGAGGCCGTCGGCGGTGAAGCCGGCGAGGCTGAAGGCTCCAGCGAGGAATAGGATCGCAAGGTCATATGAGATGAGGCGATGGCGGGAGGAAGACCCGCCATTTGCTTGAAATGAAGCTGCTACAATCGCAGAAGCTCGCTTTAAAAGGCGGTCTTCTGCGATTTCTTTTCGAGCACTCGCCAATCTCTCGATCGGCGGAGCTCAAGGATTGCCGTCGGCTCTAAAACCTTTCCGCTTTTCTTTGAAACGCGAAAACGCTCTATCCCTTTATTGTCACGCAATTCCGGACGGAGAACCGTTGCGCAGTTTTCCTCGAATTGTTCTATTCCGGTCGGTTGCTGCTCGCCGAAAAGGCCGGCAGAACTTCGAGACTTCCTCTGTCCAGTTGTGCCAGCACCTCGTCATAGCCAAAGCGCGATTGCCACCCAAGCACGTCGCCTGCGGAAGCAGAGGCATAGATGCGGTCGATCACTGTAGGCAGTGGCCAGTTTCGTCGGCCGAATTCGGCGGCAAGTGCAGGGGCACGCAATCTGATGGCGTAGGCCGCGTCCGTCGCAAGGATTTTGCAATCCTCCGGTTTGAATGGTGTGCGGGCCGAAACGATGTGCCGCTGAAAGTGATTGCCGTTGTTCGTCAGCGCCGCCTTATGGGCTTCAGCAACATCGCGAAAGTCGATGCCACGGTGCAGGCGATAGGTTGCCGTCATATTAGCCGGTTCGGGGAAGCTGCGAGACATGCGTAAAACGCGTATCTGCAACTCGGCGCTGGCAAAGGTCTCCAAGAGGCGCTCGGCTTCCAGCTTCGTGCGATGGTAGATGCTCTTCGGCTGCGGTTCTGTCTGTTCGTCGATCCATGTGCATCCGCCTCGTATCACTGCATGGCCATAGAGCGCGGTGGTGCTGGTGAACACGAACCTCCTGATGCCGGCAACAACCGCGGCCTCAGCCAGAAGCCGCGTTCCCTTGACATTTACTCGCTGAAATTCCTCGTCGGAGATCACGCCGACATGGGGCGCATGCAGTGCGGCGCAATGAACGATCGCATCCGCGCCCTTCAGGGCCTCGCGCAAGATCGATCTGTCGGTGAGATCTCCGAGCAGATGCGTCGTTGAGAAGGGCGAGCGATCGATCCCGATAACTGCGTGGCTTGCTGCCAGAGCATTGAAGATGGAGCGGCCGAGCCGGCCAGAGCTGCCTGTGAGAACGACGCGCATGTTGCTCCTCGGCGAGTGTGGGCACCTACGCCGCTGTCACGGCGCCTGCTTCGCTTTACCTCGCAAAATCAGGCTCTTGCGGCAACCCCAATATTTTGAAGGCGCGCATGGGAGGAGTCAGGTATTCGCCAAACGAAAAACCGGACGCTTGTGGCGTCCGGCTTCAGTTTAGCCAAGCACTTGGGGAGGAGTCTGATCGACGTCTGAAAAATCAGAACGTCTTGTGATGCTTATTCAGCCGCTTGTTCTCTTCGCTCTCGCGATGGAGCGCCGAGATCGTGGATGCAACCGAGACGACAAACATGATACTGATGAAAAGCGTAAGCACCGTCAAAATCGTGAACATGATCGCTCCCTCCTTTGGTGGGATTAGCGTTCAGATCCCTTAGTATTGGCTCGTGGCGACGAAGTTGCGAGCCGAAGCAAAGGGACCATAGACCTTCGACTGGTCTGGCTTGTGATCGTAGAGCGCGATGGTGGCCGCGAGCATTCCCGTAATCATGGTCATCCAAACGGCATTAATCATGGTGATCTTGTGGGACATGCTCATCTTCCTTCTTGCCGCTCTGTGCAATCTGATTTCGAACTTTAAACGCAGCGGTTTGCAAATGGTTCCGCCGATGTTGAGGGGTATCTAGCAATGCGCTCCTGAAGCGACCTTGAATGCCTTGTTCATCTGGCGTTCAGATTCGCGATGCGCCTTGCGCATGGCGTTGATGATTTTTTGAGCAGAATCGACGTTTTTCGCCGATTCTGTAGGCGAGACCCATTCGATCTCATATTTTTCGGCGAAAAGCTGAACGAGGTATTCGACGAAAAATGAACAGACGATCGCGCCTGAAATAATGAACACCAACATGACGTGACATTCCTTGAACCTGGAGCGACGAACCGTTGAAGCAGGTCCGTCTCGATGTTGGCGCCAATAAAGCATTGTCGATCTGAAACAGGCTTGAACGTTGCATTCATTTAGGGTTCAGCGATGCGCTGCGGGTTGCAAATGACTTGCGATGCGGCCCCATCCGTGACAAAAGGCGTCGAAACAACGAGCCGGCTTGGTATGACGACAGCCTTTTATCCCGGATCCTTCGACCCGATGACCAACGGACATTTGGATGTCCTCGTGCAGGCGCTGAATGTCGCCTCGAAGGTCATCGTCGCCATTGGCATTCATCCGGGCAAGAAGCCGCTTTTTTCCTTCGAAGAGCGGGCGGAGCTTATCCGCAGATCGCTTTCGGATGCCTTGCCGCAGAAGGTTGGCGATATTTCCGTCGTTGCCTTCGACAATCTGGTCGTCGACGCTGCCCGGGCGCATGGTGCCACTTTGCTGGTGCGCGGCCTGCGCGACGGCACGGATCTCGACTATGAGATGCAGATGGCCGGCATGAACAGGCAGATGGCGCCCGACATCCAGACGTTGTTTCTGCCCGCCGGCACGGCTTCCCGGCCTATAACCGCCACATTGGTGCGGCAGATCGCGTCCATGGGCGGCAATGTCAGCGCCTTCGTCCCGCCGGCGGTTCTGGAAGCGTTGACGAGCAAACTCAAAGATACGACCAGCACAAAAAGCTGAGCCCAATTCATTTCTGAACGGAGCACCCATGAAACTCTTTCATATCGCAATGGCAGGCGCTTTGAGCCTTGCCGCCTTCGCAGGTAGCGCAATCTCGGCTGCGGCCGCCGATCTTCTGACGATTCAGCTCAAGGACGGCCCGGTCGTCATTCAGCTGATGCCGGAAGTCGCTCCGAAGCACGTCGCGCAGATCGAAGCCCTGGCGAAGAAGGGTGCCTACGACAACGTCGTGTTCCATCGCGTTATCGACGGCTTCATGGCTCAGACCGGCGATGTTCAGTACGGCAACAGCACTAAGGGCTATGACGCGAACAAGGCAGGCACCGGCGGTTCCGATCTGCCGAATCTTCCGGCCGAGTTTTCCAAAACTCCGTTTACCCGCGGCACCGTCGGCATGGCGCGCGCCCAGGATCCGAACTCTGCCAATTCGCAGTTCTTCATCATGTTTGCCAATGGCGATTTCCTGAACGGCCAGTACACGGTCGTCGGCAAGGTTGTCTCGGGCATGGAACTCGTCGACAAGATCAAGCGCGGCCAGGGCCAGAACGGCGAAGTGAGCAATCCTGACAAGATGCTCAAGGTCACTGTCAGCAAGAAGTAATTTCAAGGACTTGATCCTGAAGGCACGATGGTCTTCAGGGTCATTTGCAATCAAGAAGAGAGAAGAGGAAACGAACATGGCTGAGATCAAGGATCCAGAAAACACCCTCATCCTGGAAACCACCAAGGGCCAGGTTGTCATTCAGCTTCTGCCGCAGGTCGCTCCTGAGCATGTCGCCCGCATCAAGGAACTTGCGCGCGAAAAGGCCTATGACAACGTTGTTTTCCATCGCGTCATCGATGGCTTCATGGCTCAGACCGGCGACGTCGAACATGGCAAGGCAGGCGGCAACACCGCCCGCGCCGGCACCGGCGGTTCGTCCAAGCCGGACCTGAAGGCTGAATTCTCGGCAACCCCGCACGTTCGCGGCACCTGCTCGATGGCCCGTTCGCAGAACCCGAACTCGGCCAACTCGCAGTTCTTCATCTGCTTCACCGACGCACCTTGGCTGAACAAGCAGTACTCCGTTTGGGGCCAGGTCATCTCCGGTATGGAGAATGTCGACAAGATCAAGCGCGGCGAGCCGGTGAAGGATCCGGATTCGATCGTATCCGCACGGGTTGCTGCCGACGTCTGATCGTGATTATTCCTGAAACCCGCCTCTTGCGCCTTTGGCGTGAGGGGCGGGTTTCGCTTTGCCTGGATGAACTAAATGCGTGTTGACCTTTTCGATTTCGATCTGCCAGACGAGCGGATAGCGCTGAGGCCCGCCGAGCCGCGCGACAGTGCGCGGCTGCTCGTCGTCGATCCGAACAACGACGCGAACACGCTGAGTGACCACCGGATAAGCGATCTGCCGTCCTTCCTGCGACCCGGCGATGCCGTGGTCTTCAACGATACCAAGGTGATACCGGCACAATTGGAAGGCATTCGCCATCGCGAGGGCGCGCCCGGTCAACAGGTTTCCGCCACCTTGCATATGCGCGCTGCGCCCGATCGTTGGAAAGCTTTCGCCAAGCCGGGCAAGCGCATCAAGATCGGCGATCGCATTCAGTTCGGCCACGGCGAGAATGTCTGTGCGCTAGGAACGCTCGACGCGACTGTTGAGGAGAAGGGCGAGGGCGGCGAAATCACCCTGCGCTTCGATCTTTCCGGCCCGGCGCTGGATGAGGCGATTGCCGCAGTCGGCCATATCCCTCTTCCGCCCTATATTGCCGCCAAGCGTCCGGAAGACGATCGTGACCGCGCCGATTATCAGACGATCTACGCGCGTGAAGAAGGAGCGGTCGCAGCACCCACCGCCGGCCTGCATTTCACACCGTCTTTGTTTGCCGCACTCGATGCCATGCATGTCGAGCGACATTTTGTGACGCTGCATGTCGGCGCCGGCACATTTTTGCCGGTCAAGGCTGACGATACCGACGACCACAAGATGCATTTCGAAATCGGCTATGTCGATGCTGCGACTGCCGCCAAGCTGAACGCCGTCAAGGCGAGGGGCGGGCGCATCGTCTGCGTCGGCACGACGTCGCTGAGATTGATCGAGAGTGCTGCGGCTGAAGACGGCACCATCCAGCCTTGGCAGGGTGCAACGGGCATTTTCATTACGCCCGGCTACTGCTTCAAGGCCGTCGACATGCTGATGACCAATTTCCACCTGCCGCGCTCGACCCTGTTCATGCTCGTATCGGCCTTTGCCGGCCTCGATACGATGCGTGCGGCCTACACCCATGCTATCGAGACGGGCTATCGCTTCTATTCGTATGGCGATGGCAGCCTGCTCCACCGGAAAGACTAGAACGAAATGACCGAGAGCTTTCAATTTCAATTGAAGAAGACCGATGGCGGCGCGCGCCTCGGCGAAGTTTCCATGCCGCGCGGGACGATCCGCACGCCGGCATTCATGCCTGTTGGTACCGTCGGCACCGTCAAGGCCATGTATCTCGACCAGGTGCGCGAGACGGGTGCCGATATCATCCTCGGCAATACCTACCACCTGATGCTGCGCCCGACGGCCGAGCGTGTCGCGCGCCTCGGCGGCCTGCACCAGCTGATCCGCTGGCCGCATCCGATACTCACCGATTCCGGCGGCTTCCAGGTGATGTCGCTCTCGGGTCTGCGCAAGCTCGATGAGCAGGGTGTCACCTTCAAGTCGCATGTCGACGGCAGCCTGCATCACATGTCGCCGGAGCGGTCCATCGAGATTCAGGGGTTGCTCGATTCCGACATCCAGATGCAGCTGGACGAGTGTGTTGCTCTGCCGGCGACGCCGAAGGAAATCGAGCGTGCCATGGAAATGTCTCTGCGCTGGGCGGAGCGCTGCAAAGTGGCCTTTGGCAATCAGCCCGGTAAGGCGATGTTCGGCATCGTGCAGGGCGGCGACGTCCCGGAGCTTCGCGTTCGTTCCGCACAGGCGCTGAGCGGCATGGATCTGAAGGGCTATGCGGTCGGCGGCCTTGCTGTTGGTGAGCCGCAGGAAGTCATGCTGCGTATGCTCGATATCACGCTTCCCGAATTGCCGACGCAAAAGCCGCGCTATCTCATGGGCGTCGGCACCCCGGACGACATCCTGAAGTCCGTCGCCCGCGGCATCGACATGTTTGACTGCGTGATGCCGACCCGTTCGGGCCGCCACGGACTGGCATTTACCCGCCGCGGCAAGGTCAATATCCGCAATGCGCGCCACGCCGAGGACATGCGGCCGCTGGACGAACAGTCCAATTGCCCGGCCTCGCGCGATTATTCCCGAGCTTATCTGCATCATCTTGTCCGCGCCAACGAGGCGCTCGGCGGCATGCTGCTCTCCTGGCACAATCTCGCCTATTATCAGGAATTGATGCAGGGTATCCGCAAGGCGATCGCCGAAGGCCGTTTTGCCGATTTCATGGCCGAGACGCAGGAAAACTGGGCGAGGGGCGACCTCGAGCCGGTTTGATCTCGCTCTAGAAGCCAGGATGGGAGCGACGCTGGATAGTCTTGCTCTCATCAAGATTTCGCGCTAATCGAATTTCGTCGAAAAAGGCAGGGTCGGTCTCGGTAGGCCCGACCCCTTCCATCCGGAAGCTCTGCTCCTCGCCGTAGGCGTGAGAGCCCGCGACGCGGAACTTGGCTATTGTGGCCGAGTGCCCCGCGTTGGCGTTGGCCTTTTTGACCGTCACGCTTTCGCGGGGCAACCTCTTGGAGCTGTGATGCGATTGAATCACCTGGATCTTCACGTTCCCGATGTCGCTGCGACACGGGATTTTTTCGTTTCGGTCTTCGGCCTGACCGAGGTCAAGACGCACGGCGCAAACGGCTTGGCGATTCTGCGCGATGATGCTGGGCTCGAACTGGTCATCAGTCGAGCCGTCGAAAAATTTGGCGGCGCCGATAGCGTGTCGGTCGGCCGCAACACCTATCATATCGGTTTCATGCAGCCGTCTCGCGAAGCGGTCGACATTCTGTTCGAACGCGTAAAATCGGCAGGCTGCGATGTTCCGAATCCGCCTGCCGCGATACGAGGCGGTTGGTCGTTCTATTGCTTCGCGCCGGGGCGAATCCTCGTCGAGGTAGGCTGGAAGATGGAGCTTGCATATGTGGTAAATCTTTTATTATCGATTGATTGTTATTCCTAACGAACATCGTTCGAGCTGCTTGGAGCAGGCTTGCTCCCCAGGCAAGATTTGGCTCCAGGCATGTCTCGAAATGAGCTTTGTGACAATGAAGCATTGGGAAAAATAGCGAATCGGAATAAACGGTCCATCCGCCTTTGAAAAAAGTCATTGGCAGATTTGATTGCGTGGTCGCTTGGAATTTGAAAAAAATCCGGCTAAAACGCATTCTCTTAATCGATAAGGGCTGTACTACCGTAAATAGGAGGCACTTGCCGTTGAGGGCGCAACGCAAATTCGGGGCATGTCTTTCGGGGCTACTGGTTGTCGGTTTGGCGGCTACGAGCTGCACGACGACCCAGAAGACAACACCCACCCCTCGCAATACCACGAAGGCCATTCGTGGCGCGAAGGTGACATATAATTATACCGCCAAGGACAAGGACTGCCTCGAACGTGCGATGTATTTTGAATCGCAGCGCTCGGACCCTGGTGGTTACATGGCGGTCGGGACCGTTGTGATGAACAGGTTGACGTCCGGGGCCTATCCCCCGACGATCTGCGGTGTCGTCTCGCAGGAAAAACAGTTCGCGCCGGGCGTGATGACCAGAGAGGTCAAGGATCAGGCAAAGCAGGATCTCGATGTGGCCGCGTCCGCACTTCTGCGTGGCGCGCGGCATCCGCAGGTGAAGGAAGCAATGTTCTTCCACACCCAGGGTCTGCGCTTCCCCTACGATAACATGCATTATGTTGCGATCGCCGGCGGAAATGCCTTCTACGAGAAGCGCGGTCGCGACGGCGAATTGCAGACGCCGGCTCCGCTGCCCTCCTACGAGGTGGCGATGAACTACGTGTCGAACCAGGGTGGCTCGCAGTCTCCGTTCGTTTTGCCGGATACCCAGCCAGTGCAGCAGCAGGCACAGACCGTTGCAGCATTTACGCCGGTCTCGGATCCGACGGTCAGCATATCGGCAGTCCCGGTAGCAATTCCGTCCGCCGTTCCCATTCCGACGCCGGCTCCGAACTCGATGTCGATTTCCGGTCCGATCATGGATGCGAATGCCTTCGTTGCTCCGGCAGCGGCTGTAACGCCAGCACCTGTGCCGGCCTCAACGGTCGTCGTTCCGCAGCCGCGCCCCGAACTCCAGGACACCAATTTTTCGACGACGTCGCCTAGAATTCGCGGTTGACGTGGCCAAGGAGCAAGCGCGTATCGTCCTCAGCGACGGACGCGCCGCTTCCTCACTTGATAGATGCCTAGATCCCTTCGCTCGTCGTATTGCGAAGAATTTGGACGCCATTGATCTTGTAGCTGCCATCCGGTTGACGGGTTATCTGGTAGATCGCTGTCCAATCTTTCCCATCCGTGCCCGTAATCATCAGTTCCTGATAGACGACCGCGCCATTATCGATCGCGCGGCTCTTGCCGAAAGCGTAATTGCCGGGATGATAGACCGGCTGGTATGTCTTCTTCACCATCGCAAGGAAGCTGTCCTCGTCCGGGAAGAGCGCTTTTATGCCGGGGGCGGCGAAGGAATAGGCCGCCGCCGCGTCATTATGCAGGAAAGCGCCAATCTGCGCCTGGATCAGAGCTTGAGCCGTCTGCACGGGGTCTTCGGCTCGGGCCGTTGAGGCGAAGACAAAGCAGAGCAAGGCGGTGACGGGAAATGCACGCATGGGCGATCTCCATCTGACAGGAGGTCAGAATAGCGCGCTTCCCGTCGTTGAGATAGCGGTTACTGCCAGCGGCGGAAGAGGGCGCTGGCGTTGACGCCGCCGAAACCGAAGCCGTTGGAGATCGCATAGTCCATCGCCATCGGCCGCGCGGCTGCGCCGACAATATCGATACCTTCGGCGGCTGCATCCGGATCCTGCAGATTGCGCGTCGGTGGGGCGATCTGATCGCGAAGCGCCATGATGGTGAAGATGGCCTCCAAGCCGCCTGCGGCACCCAGGAGGTGGCCGGTGGCGGCCTTTGTGCCGCTGACCGCGATCGCGCCGTTACGGCCAAAGACGGTCTTGATCGCCTCCATCTCCCCGCGGTCGCCGACCTGTGTCGATGTGGCATGCGCATTCAGATGCTTGACCTCGGCAGGAGATATTCTTGCCTGGGAAAGGGCCGACAGCATCGCGCGCCGCGCACCATCGCCATCTTCGGGACCAGCGGTCATGTGGTATGCGTCGGCAGCCGTGCCGTAGCCTACAAGCTCTGCCAGCGGCGTCGCGCCACGGGCAAGCGCATGTTCCAACGTCTCGATGACGATCATGCCCGCGCCTTCGCCCATGACGAAGCCATCGCGCGCACTGTCGAACGGGCGTGAGGCTTCCTCCGGCCGGTTGCTGAAGCCAGTCGACAGCGCGCGTGCAGCCGTAAAACTTCCTAAGCTTACCTTGTCGATGCAGGCTTCAGCGCCGCCGCAGATGGCAATATCGGCCTCGCCGGCCCGGATCAGCCGTGCTGCATCGCCGATTGCCTGCACGCTTGCGGCGCAAGCCGTAACCGGCGCGCCTAGCGGCCCCTTGAAGCCGTAGCGGATGCTCACCTGACCGGCGGCCAGATTGACGAGGAAAGACGGAACGGTGAAGGGGGACAGTCGTTTGACGCCGCGCGTCTCAGTCGTACGCACTGCCTCGGCAATAGCGGGAAAGCCGCCGACGCCCGATGCGATCACCGTTGCGGTTCGCTCCAGTTCATCAACACCAGTCGGCTGCCACTCGGCCTGAAGGATTGCCTCCTGGGCCGCCGCCATGGCGAAGAGGATGAACCGATCCATCTTCTTCTGGTCCTTGACGGGTACATAGCGGTCGACATCAAAGCCGGCTTCGGCGTCCTCGGCGATATCGGGGACGATACCACCAACCTTGGCGGCGAGATCACCGACCATTTCCTCCGGCAACAGCGTCAGGCCCGAGCGCCCTTCGATCAGCCGCTTCCAGCTGGCATTGACTCCTACGCCCAGAGGTGAAACCAGTCCCATGCCGGTGATGACGATACGATCCATGTCTTGCTCCTATTAAGTCAGGCGTCGAAGCCCATAAACCAAGCTTTCATCTCGGCGATGCGCTCGTGAACGGCATCGTCTGCGGCCGGCCCCGGCACCAGAATGGTGTCTTCGGGATGAAAAGCGCGGCCGGTTACCCTGTCGATCAAAAGCGGATCCCGGTCTTCTCCGGTGTTCGCGTCGGCCAGCCGCATGGCGACCTCCTCAGCTGGGAGATGCTGATTGCCCCATGTGAAAAGCGCCATCAGAACGGGGAAGAAGTCGCGACCTTTGCCGGTCAGCACATATTCGTAGCGTGGCGGCCGCTCATTGTAGAGACGTCGCTCGAACAGGCCTTCCTCGGTTAGGTGCTTCAGCCGCCGGGTGAGGATGTTCGGCGCGATACCGAGATTTCTCTGAAATTCGTCGAACCTGCTCAGCCCCTGAAATGCATCGCGCAGGATCAGGATGCTCCACCAATCTCCGACGCTTTCGAGCGCACGGGCGGCAGGGCATTTGAAATTGCTAAAGCTGGTTCGTTGCATGGAGACGCAGATAGCATGAGTAACTATCGTAATGCAAGTTACTGTGTCGCAGGCGAGGTAGATCGACTACGACGACAAAAAAGCTCGCCTTTCGATAGAAAGGCGAGCGCGAAAACATATCGGTTTGTCTTGCGATCGGCCTAGGTCCGCGACTCTGCCGGGACAGAAACAGTCACCTCTTCCTCCGGAATATCGTCGAAGGATGCGTAGTTGAGGTTATAGAGTTTCGAATAGAGCTTGCCGTTCGCCATGAGCTGATGGTGGTTGCCGCTTTCGAGCAACTGGCCGTTTTGCAGCACGATGATGCGGTCCGCTTCGCGAATGGTAGCCAGTCGGTGTGCGATGACGAGACCTGTCCGGCCTTCCAGCAGCTTTACCAGCGCCTTCTGGATCAACATCTCGGTATAGCTGTCGATATTCGCCGTCGCTTCGTCAAGCACTAGGATCTTGGCATCCGCAACGAGTGCGCGCGCGAAACTGACAAGCTGGCGCTGGCCGAGCGAAAGTCCGCCGCCACGCTCGCCGAGAATGGTGTCGTAGCCATCGGGCAGCTTCATGATGAACTCATGCGCCCCGACTGCCTTTGCCGCCTCGATGATTTCTTCGCGGGTCGCCTCATCCTTGTTGTAACGAATGTTTTCCAGCACCGAACCGGTGAAGAGGAAGGGTTCCTGCAGCACCATGGCGATCTGTCGGCCGAGCGAATCCTGGGTGAGGGATCGGACATCGTGCCCGCCGACCAGCACTTGGCCCTGCTGCACGTCATAGAAGCGATGGATCAGCGCCATGGAGCTGGATTTACCTGAACCCGTCGGGCCGATCAACGCCACGGTTTCCCCGGGATTGACCTTGAAGCTGACATTCTTCAGCACCGGATGCTGGGGATTGTAGCCGAAGACGACATCGCGGAACTCGACGGAGCCGTCCATGTCGCGCGAAAGCTCCGTGGCGTCGGGCGCATCCTTGATGTCGATCGGAACGTCTAGAACCTCCGTAAGCCGCTGGCCGGAAGCCATGGCGCGCTGCATGACCGAATACTGCATGGTGAGCGAGCGGATCGGATCGAAGAAGCGCTGGATGTAGAACAGGAAGGCGACCATGATGCCGACATCGAGCTTGTGGTTCAGCACCATCGAGCCGCCGACGATGATGACGATCGCCATTGCCATGCCGGTCAGCGTATCGACGATCGGCACCATGATCTGGGCATAGCGCGCAGCCGTCAGGTGCGACTTCAGGTTGGCGTGAGCCTTGTCGTCGAAGAGAGCGAAGTTGACGCCTTGCCGATGCATGCCCTGCACGGCGCGCACGCCATGGATGGCTTCCGCCAGTGCGCCGTTGGTGATGGAGTTGGTTTCGTGGGCGTTCATGAAGGCGACACGCGCCTTTGGCAGCCAGAACAGCCGGACGATGAACAGGATCGGCATGACGGAAAGTGTCAGCAACCCCAACCGGAAATCGAGCGACAGCATGACCACGACGATGCCGAAAAGCAGTGCGATGTCGCCGACGGAAAGCACAGAAGTTTCAAGGAATTCCTGCATGGAGTTAACGTCGCCCTGTAGGCGCGACATCAACCGTCCGACTTCGGTCTTGTCCATGAAAGAGAGCGATACCCGCTGCAGATGCGCAAACATCGCCCGGCGTATGTCGAACAATACTTCTTCGGCCACCTGGCCGACATAGGTTTCCTGCACGTAGCTCGCGCCGTAATTGACCAGGATTGCCGCAGCGAAGATCGCCAGCGACAGCCAGAGCGCTGAGTAGTCGATGGCACCTGGCGCCATGGCATTGTCGATCGCGTGGCGAATGACGAGCGGTATGACGATTTGCGACGCAGTGAACAGCAGGACGGCGATCACCGAAATATAGATCTGCCGACGATAGGGGCTGACGAAGGCCCAGATGCGCCCAATGATCTTGCTGTCGAAGACCTTGCCGAAGATTTCCTCTTCGACGCGGTGCGAACCGACCACGGCGCGGGGAGGGCGACGTCCATCTTCGCGCACGTCGTTGCGCTCGGTTTCCGTAATTTCTGACATCGTCAGACCTCCCTTTTCGCTCTTTCGAGCGTGCCGCCTGATGTCTTGACGACGTCATCCTCCGGGCGAACCTGCAGATCGTAAAGCGCCTTGTAACGCCCTCCGGCAGCTAGAAGCTGCTCATGAGTGCCGCGCTCGACGATCTCGCCATTCTCGATGAACAGGATCTGGTCGGCGTGCATCAGCGAACTTAGCCTATGCGCCACGATGAGCGTCACCCGGTCGCGGGCAAAGCGTTTCATGGCGCTACGGATGCGTTGTTCCGTCGCAGCGTCGATGGCGGCGGTGGAATCGTCGAACACCATGACGGCCGGTTTCAGCATTAGTGTCCGCGCGATCGTCAGGCGCTGGCGCTGGCCACCCGAGAGCGACACGCCGCGCTCACCGACAACAGTCGTATAGCCGGCCGGCAGGCCGAGAATATAGTTGTGCAGCTGCGCCGATTCAGCTGCGCGCTCGATGCGGGTTTCTTTCGCCCAAGGGTCGCCATAGGCGATGTTGTTTTCGATGCTCGTCGTGAACAGGAAGGAATCCTGTTGCACGACGGCAACGTTCTGCCGCAGCGATTGCAGCGTCGCCTTGCGGATATCCTGGCCATCGATCGTGACGCGGCCGCCCGTGACGTCGTAGAATCGTGGGATCAGGTGGGCGATGGTCGACTTACCGCTCCCCGGCGGTCCGACGATGCCGATCGTCTCGCCACGTCTGGCCTCGAACGAGATATTGGTCAGTACCGGTCGCTTTTCCGGGCCGGGATAGCTGAAGTCGACATTCTCGAAACGCAGCTTTCCTTCAGTCACGACAAGCGGTTTGGCATCCGGAGCATCCTTGATGGGGATATCGAGATCGAGCAATGCGAACAGGCGCGAGCCGCAGGTCGAGGCACGCGCGAAAGCATTGACCATCAGCCCGAGTTGACGCACCGGCATCTGCAGAATGGTCATGAAGGTCAGAAAGGAGGCGAGGGTGCCGACGCTGATTTCACTTGAAATCACCTTAAGTCCACCGATCCAGAGCACCAGCCCCATGGCGATGAAGAACGAAAGATTCATCGCGCTGGTGTTGATGACGCGGATGCCGACTCGCTGGTGAGCGAGATGCAAGGCGTTCTGTGATGCCCCGTCGAATTTCATGATCTCATGCATCTGCGCAGCAAAGGCTCGAACGACACGGATACCGCCGAGATTTTCCTCCATCACGCGCGTTAGCACTGAAAGGCGTTCCTGCAGGTCGAGCCAGGTCGCCCGAAGCCGCAACTGCGTTACGGAGGACCGCCATGCGACAAAGGGCACGAAGCTCAAGGCGAGCAGGCCAAGCACGACATCCGTCGACAAAAGCATATAGGCGCCGACGCCAATCAGCATGGTGAGCAGCAGCATGCGCACCAGCGCGGTCGAGAAATACATGCGCACGCCTTCAAGATCGAGCAGGCCGACGGTGATGAGATCGCCGGAATGCACCTTGTCGTGGAAGCTGAAAGAGAGTTGCTGGATCTTTTCGTAGCAGGCGAGTCTGAGCTCGTAGCCCATGTGATGGCCGACGGACTCGCTATAGTAGTTCTGCACCATCGTGAACAGGCCGCGCAGAATGCTGATGACCAGCAGCAGCAGGGCTGTTGTCATCAACGCACCATCGGCGATCTGGCCGGCAGCACCACCGGCGACGGCTGTCTGCGTCTGATCGACCGCGCGGCCAAGCAGGCGCGGTATCATCAGCTGCAACGTTGCAGCTACAAAAGTGGCCCCAATGGCGAAGCTGGTCTGCCACGGATGACGCTGCGTCATATGGGTGATTCGCACGATCGTCGAGAGACCTTTCCCCCAACCGGCCGCATTGACATGCGCGCGCGAAGTCAAAGACTTCGCCGCGTTTCTTGATGAATCGCTGCTCACGCTCATATCCAGGTAATTTCAAACGAGGCGGGCCCGTGGACGGGTTCGTATCTCAGGGGAAACATTGATACGATGAATTTTGCCGATTCCGTGGCGACGTTCAAGAGTCAATCGGTCACAAGTCCCACGCAAATGTTAGATTGCGTGTTCGGGAGTTGCCGATGAGACGCGGTCATCGAATCCGGTGCGCTCTCCCTCGGGTATGCTACCGCTAGCAACGTGGATTTCGCGTATGGGACGGCGGTTCGCGAGACGACCCCACCTAGGACTCCAAAGTGCGACTGCTGTGGAATTCGCGAAGGCATTTCATGATTTCGCGAAGGCCCTTTGTCAGGTACTTGTCGCGGCGAAGCGCCATGCCGAGTTGCCGCACAAGCCGGGGCCGGATAGGGGATGTCGCTAGATCATCCTGGTTTCCGTTCTTCAGCGCCATGGCCGGCAGCAACGACCAGCCCAGGCCGGCAGCAACAAGCTCCTTGATGGCCTCCACGCTCCCGAATTCCATTGATGGATCGGGCCTAACTCCTGCGGCGACGAACCACTCATTGGTCATGTGGCGCGTGTTGCCGCCTTCGTAGAGCATCAGCGTCTTGTCCCTCATGAACTCGGCATCCGGGCCGTCCGGTGGGATCGTGCTGCCCTTTGGCGCGACAGCGAGAATCTCATCGTCGTAAAACGATTCGATTTCCAGCGAGCGGCCGGAAGCGGGCAGGGTGATCACGGCCAGATCCAACCTGTTCGCTTCGATGTCGCGTACTATGTTATTGGTATTTCCGACGCGCACGATGATCTCAAGCTCCGGCATGCGCTTCTTGGCTGCGGCAATCGCTCGAGGCAGCAGGTGGATGGACGCGGTGCCGCCCGTACCGATCCGCACCCGTCCGGCCGATCCCTCGCGATAGGGCGTCATCGCCTCTTCCGCCATTGCGCAGTCGTCAAGTATCCGGCGAGCATGTGGGAGGAGTTCGATTCCCGCCGGCGATGGCTGCGCCCGACGACCCACGCGCTCGATCAGTCGAACACCGAGGCGCTTTTCCAGAAGTTTCACCTGCAAGCTTATAGCCGGCTGCGTGAGCCCAATCCTGTCGGCTGCCGCGGTGAAACTGCCGAGATCGACGACGCTGACGAAGGCGGTAAGTTGATCCAGGTTCAGCATCAAAAGGATTCCTTATGGATTGCATTAGGAGCATAAGCTTCATTCGCGGTAAGCGCCAGTGCATCTTTGGCCTGTCCGATGCAGCAGGTATGGGAGCATGTAGATGGCGATCGATGCGGAAAAATTGGTGGTGGCAATATCAGGCGTTGCCGGGGGCAAGCGCAAACCCGGGGTCTTGTGGCGCGCAGTCACCGCTGCTTGGTCTCACTTTGAAAAACGGCGCAGCCGGCGCGATCTGGGCGAACTGACTGACGACCAGCTTGAGGATATCGGCATGACGCGAAGCGAAGCGCGTTCGGAAATCGGCAAGTCATGGTACTGGACCTGAGGGTCAAATATCTCCGCATGATTGTATCTTCGAGCAACAATTCTGACGCTTTTCGCGCGAGGGGCGAGATCGCGACGAGCGCATCTTGAAAAGAGCAGGGGGTTATTTCCATCTGCCCGTTTTTTGATAGCGCCGTTCTTCATTCCGCCATAGATTTGACTAATCCATCACCCTCGAAAGCGCGCGGCTACATTGTTCTGTTCGGCGATCGAAGCTGCCCAACACGCCAATCAAAGAGACTTTAGAAATTCATGCTCAAGACAACCTCATTGCTTCTCGCCACGGCCATGTCGACCTTATCGTTTCTCGGGATCGTTTCGGCGGCAGCAGCAGGGCAGGCGAGCTATGTCGTGGACGTGCATAGCGGCCAGGTGCTCGAGGCGACGAACCAGGATGAGCTGAATTTTCCGGCTTCACTGACCAAGATGATGACGCTCTATCTCGTCTTCGAAGCCCTGCACCAAGGGCGGCTGAAGTGGGATCAGAAATTGACCATGTCGGAGAATGCCGAGAGCAAGGAGCCCTTCAAGTTTGCTGTCGGTGCCGGCCGCAAGGTAACGGTGCGCGAGGCCGTCGAAGGCATCATCGTTCTCTCGGCGAATGACGCGGCGGTAGCGATCGGAGAGCAGCTTGCCGGTTCCGAAGATAGCTTTGGCAAGATGATGACGGAAAAGGCCCATCGCATCGGCATGAGCAAGACCGTCTTCAAGAATCCATCGGGCCTGCCGGATCCGGAGCAGGTGACGACGGCCCACGACATGGCGACGCTCGGCGTTGCGCTGATGCGGGACTTTCCGGAAGAGTTCAAGCTCTTCTCGATGCGTGGCATGAAATTTCGCGGCATGAAACTGCGCGGCCACAACAATCTGATGTATCGCTATGCCGGCGCAAACGGCATCAAGACCGGGTATACGGATGCCTCCGGCTACAACCTCGTGACATCGGCGACAAAGAACGGCCGCAGCGTCGTCGGTGTGGTCATGGGCGAGAAGACGGCTGAGATTCGCGACGACAAGATGGCCGATCTCCTGGACACCTATCTCAAGCCGGCAGCAACGACGGCGACGGTGACAACCGGCGCGCCGAAGCAAACCTCAGCCAACTGAGCTTCCCACCTGATACAAAAACACTGGTCTCGCTTCTAGCGTTCGACCTCGGTGACATGAGATCGCCGGGGAGTGCTGAGGCGAGGGTGGTGTGATGCCCGCGGCGGAAAGCCGGCCCATGTTGCCTAAATCGCCGCGAAGTCGCATACTCCCACTCAACCTAACAGGGAATGGCGCCATGATTATGCCTCGCCGCACGTTGCTACGAGCCGCCGCCTTGGCCGGAGGGCTCTCCGTGTTTTCCCGCATTGCAGGTGCGAAGTCGGCTGCCAACAGCAGCGGTTTCTGGTATCCTGAGGAAACCGATCCGCATGAACGCACTTTCATGCAATGGCCGAACAATTCAAAGGTCTATGAGGATCCCGATTTCCTGTACGATCTTCAGGGCACGATCGCCAAGATTGCCAACGCGATCGTCGATTTCGAACCGGTCGTCATGATGGCTGCAGCAGAGCATCACACGGCCATCAGAAAGCGCATCTCCGCCAAGGTCGAACTCTGGGACATTCCGACCGACGACCTGTGGTGCAGGGATTCCGGACCTTCCTTTGTCGTTGACGGGAAGGGTGGTCTTGCGCTTACCCAGTTCAATTTCAACGGCTGGGGCAACAAGCAGGTGCACGACAATGACGGGCGGATCGCCGCGCGCGTGGCCGAGCGCCTGGGTATCCCGGTTTTCGATTCAGGGCTGGTGGGAGAGGCAGGAGGCGTGGAGACCGACGGCCATGGCACGTTGATCGCGCATGAAAGCACTTTCATCAATCCGAACCGCAATCATGGATCCAAGGCCGAAATCGAAGCGATGCTGTTGGAAACCATGGGAGCCAAGAAGGTCGTCTGGGCGCCCGGCATCAAGGGCGCGGACATCACGGATTATCACATCGATGCCTTGGCGCGATTTGTAAAACCGGGCGTCGTTCTGATCCAGATGGGAGATAAGATTGACAAGAGTGACCCATGGTCTGCCTCAGCCTTCGAGACACATGACATCCTGGCCAAAGCGACCAATGCAGAAGGTCGTAAGCTCGACTTGGTCGTACTGCCTGAGCCTTCCAACATTCGCGTCGATGCAGACGATTTCGTCTCGTCCTATGTGAATTACTATGTTTGTAACGGCGCGGTGATCGCCGCCCAGTTCGGCGACCGAAAAGCTGATGAAAAGGCCAAGACGACTCTCACAGAGCTTTATCCCGGGCGTAAGATTGTCATGCTCGATATCGACAATGTCGGCCAGGTCGGCGGCGGCATCCATTGCGCAACGCATGAGCAGCCGAAAGTCTGATAAGGGCTTGATCGCCGATCCGCTCATGCTGCATCAGCAAGGGCCGCTTCAGAGCGATCAAGGGCGGGCGCACTTGGAAATAGAATGTACCCGGCTACATGTGTGGCGGAGGAGTTGGAATGTCCGCCGATTTGCAAAGTAGAAATGTCCCTTTGGGCGCATCGTCAGCCATTTAGAAATGCGACACTCGATATGTCCACTTGCACTGTGGCAAGCCCCCGACCGGACCGGCTGGGCCGGGTTGCAAGGGAAGGGAGGGGGCGGGTGAGACGCACCCCTTCGGCTTTAGCTTCCTCACTATCAATTCGTCTTCTCCTGGTAGA
>NZ_JARWLA010000043.1:0-48430 GCF_047445805.1 Rhizobium sp. BR 314
GCCAGGCCAGGCGAAGGTCCGTTCGACCACCCATCGACGCGGCAGAACCTCGAAGCCTTTCGCCTTGTCYGAGCGCTTGATGATCTCGATCGTCCAGCGCCCGATCTTTTTCAGTCGCCGCTTCAACTTATCGCCCGCATAGCCACCATCGGCGAAGACATGCAGYAACCATGGCCACCTGTGGCGGATGGATTTCAGGAGATCGGGAGCACCGTCGCGATCCTGGATGTCGGCGCTGTGCACCATGAGACCGACCATCAGGCCGAGCGTATCGACGATGATATGGCGCTTGCGGCCTTTGGTCTGTAGAGTCGAGGAAAGGCGCGGTGGCTGGCCCTTGCGAGGCTCGCTCCGTTTCCTTTCCCCGCTCATCAAACCGGACGTGCGGATTTCCCGCATCCGGCTTTCCGACTGGCTTCATCGTAAGGCCCACGGCGACTGCTTGCCGCGCTCGCGTCGAAGACACAGCACGCCCAATTCCCCGTAAACATGTTCACGTGGGAATCGACGCGTGCTGCGTCCTTGCACTTTGTGCCGTCTGCACAGGAAGTTCGTGACGCGGTCATAGACGTGTCGATCGACGCCTTCATAGGCCGATGCGAGAGCGCCATAGGAGAAGTATGCGGCCCAACCGCCCAGGAGGCGGTTCAATCGCTTGCGAACTTCAGGCCATGTGCCCTTGTTGCCCGGCGTCAGCAGCGCGCTGACCTTGGTCTTGATCCGCTGCACGCTCTTCCTGGACGGGCTCGCTCCCAGGTACCACCGGCCGCCGTTGGGCAGATGACGTGGTCCAAGCGAGTAGCCAAGGAAGTCGAAGTGTTCGCGCCGGGCATCCTTCACCGAGGTTTTCGCCTCGTTGAGCGACAGCCCGAGTTTCGTCATCACCGTCCTTGTCCACGCCAGCGCCTCGGCCGCATGATCGCGGCTGAGAATGACGAAGTCATCGGCATAAGAGATGACGTGCGCGCGGAACTCTTCACCCAGACCGCTGAGACGCCAGTGCTTCAGGAACCGGTTCATGTAGATGACCGAGAGCAGCGGACTGACGACACCCCCTTGGGGCGTGCCGTGTGTGCTGCTCTTGCCGCCAGTCATGCGCCGTTTCCCGTCGCCATCCCGCTCCTCGACCGGTGCTCGCAGCCACAGCCTGATCAGCCGCAGCACGCTCCGATCGACGATGCGTCGGGCCACCGATTTGAGGAGGTCCGAATGCGGGATCGTGTCAAAATATTTCGACAAATCAGCGTCGACAACGTCGGTGTAGCCCCGGCACATCAGCCGGTGCGTTTCCTTGACTGCATCGACCGCGCTGCGACGCGGCCGATAACCATAAGCACCGTCCTCGAAGTCCGCCTCGAAGATTGGTTCCAGTACGAGCTTGGCAGCGGTCTGGATGACGCGACAGCGGATAGAGGGAATGCCGAGCGCACGCTCGCCTCCCCCAGGCTTCGGTATCATCACCCGCCGCACCGGATCGGGTCGGTACGTCTTCGAAACGAGTTCTTCGCGCAGGCCCGCCAACCACGCATCCACGCCCGACGCCTCGATCTGCGTAAAGGTCACTCCGTCGACGCCAGGCGCTCCCGCATTGGCGCGGGCCAGCGCATAGGCATGGCGCAGAATGTCTTCACGGCAAATCTTGTCGTAGAGCAAATAGAAGCGGAAAGCGGGCTCCGCCTTCGCCTTACAATAGAGCTTTCTCTGTAGGTTCCTGATCTTTTCAGGTGTTTCGAGGCTCATCGCCAATCAMCCTTTCCTCACCATCTTCGAAAGCATGCCAGAAGTCAGGGTCCTTTCCTCCGCCGGCATTGCCCGGCATCGACAGTCTTACGACCCTGTCCGACTCCCGTCCGGTCCATCGCCATCAGCGATGTCGAAGCCGCGACCTCCGACCGCACGGGTCTCCCTCGATTACCCGCATCACCCTTCCCGCGTGCCGTGCCCAATACCCCGGCAGACCGAACAGGTGCTTGTGACGATTGCTTCCCTGTTCGCACGGCCTTCCCCGGGTAAGAGACGGGTCGGCATCTGCATCGACTCTTTCGAGGCCTGCTCGGACTTCACTCGCGTTACGGCCCACTGGATTGCTCAACCGCCCAAGGCGGCCTTTGTCACGAGGCTTCGAACCGGCGGTTACCCGACCGATCCGCTCGTCAGCTACCAGATCAATCGACAACTCTCTGGATGGAACCTTCCTCCATTGGTGACACGCGCCTTCGAGGCGCACTCTTGCCCGCGTCATAAGCCCCGGATGCCGCCGCTTTCGGTGGTTTTGACGCTCTGGCTATCGATCACACCGGCCGTCGGGCTTGCCTCCTTGCCCTCCAACTCGCGCGTTTCCATCACGAGACGATGGTTGATGCGTGGCCAAAGTCCCAACGCTCTCCATATTGCCGACGGGTGATTTTGGTCCAGGCCATCGTGTTCTCCATCGAATCTCGCAAATCCGAAGGAATCATAACCTGTTGAAATCACCCACCTCTTTTTGAGGCAGCCTCTAAAGAGAAGCCCACCACGGCAACTGATCGGTTCATATCCAAGAATATCACCATGAACCGGAAGCGGTGGCTCATTAAGAGGCAACGCCTAATAGTCGCACCAGATTGCAGCAAGCGACGCGAATTCTTCCCAGTTCGGTTTGCCTTTATCCTTCCACCGCATGCAAACTTTAGGAAGGTCGGCTGTCATTTGGGCCCAATCATCTGCGGAGACTTCTTTGATCTTGCCGACGTCCCATCGATCTTGAGACAAACGCGAGAGCTTTTCATAGGCCTCCGGTTTACCCAGCAGAATCTTGCGCGTCCCGCCGGGAATCCAAGCGTCACGCCAAGAGTGTTGGGCGCAAACATTATGCGGACTGACTGTCGGAATGAAAAATTCTAATCCCGTGTAGTGGCAATAGTCCCAAGTCTCGTCTTCGGGAGAGCCAGTATTGCATTTTTCCCACACGTTTTCCGGCAACTTCACACTCGATCGCAACTGCTCAGCCGTAAGCAATAGGCCATCTCGCGCCTCCAATTCTTTCGAAGGCGGCGGATTTGACGTATCGTAGCCGCAGCCTCCTTTGAGAAAGGTTTCGCGCACCATCGAAGCACCTGGAGCCATTGTCCAGGTAAAGTCATTTGCTTGGTGGAACAGCGTATATTCGTGCCATTCGTTTGCCCCGGTTGCTTCAGTGGCCAATTCATTGAAAAAAATTCCTGCGGATACGGCATCGGGCTGCGAGCCTAGGCCGATCATCTTTGTAGGGAAGCGATTGAACCAGTCGAAGGCTACAGGTTGTCGACTCTGGCAAGGCCGATCCCCTGAAAAATGCAAAGTGTCGCCTTTGACTGTATAGAGTTCCCCGTTTCCAATTTGGATGAGTTCGCATCCATGGCTAGGCTTAACCAAGTCCGGTGCATACTCAGGGTTGAGTGTCATGAAAATAATTATTGCGACAATCGCGATGATCGCGAGCGACGGATATTTGTCCAAGATTCTATGAAATAATCGGCGCAAAAGCCTGTAGATCGCAACGAATGGGCGAAGTGCCTGGTTTTTCTTGGCAATGTCGAAGCAATATCGAAGAATGCCCGCCAACATGTTCTGCCCCAGCGGCTACTTAAGTTTCTGCATGCTACAGACAATATTTTTCTTAACAAT
Source organism: Rhizobium sp. BR 314 (assembly GCF_047445805.1). Classification (NCBI taxonomy): domain Bacteria; kingdom Pseudomonadati; phylum Pseudomonadota; class Alphaproteobacteria; order Hyphomicrobiales; family Rhizobiaceae; genus Rhizobium; species Rhizobium sp. BR 314. The sequence continues at coordinate 3,646 of NZ_JARWLA010000043.1, forward strand.
AGCAGTTCCGATTCGATCTAATTGTACCACGCTTCACAACTATAGATGTGGATTCTGGAAGGGGCAATGAAAACATCCCGATGTTCATCGCTGCTCGCGGAATCCCCAATCCTTTTGACTTGGAGAAGGAGCCGAAGGCGAGGCAGGGTAGCTGGTCCCTGAATGTGTTGTTCGGCTCCAGGGTTATTGCATTTTTAATTTGACGTCATATAAAATCACTAATGTCTACGTTGCTCAATCCTCCTGCCTCCAATGAGGCTATCACTCCCGCACAATGTCGCGCTGCTCGCGCTCTTTTGGCTTGGTCTCAGCAGGAGCTCGCCAGCCGCGCTCGAGTAGCCACCTCCACCGTGGCAGACTTTGAGCGGGGCCATCGCAACCCGATTCAACAGAACGCTGAAGCAATTCGCGGAGTGCTCGAAGCGGAAGGCATTGCTTTCCGAGCGGGAGGAGCTGTTATCGGGCCAACATTGCCCGCCTTCGCCGACCGGAAGGACGCTGGTTTGCCAATAAGATGGGTCGATGCGACTGATCTTTCTCAGTGGGCCGAGCGACGCGACGGTCAGGGATCTCTTCCAACCTTGCTTGCGAAGCTAGCAAGGGCAAATCGCCCCATATTACTGAGGTTTCCCTCGGACGAAGGTGTCCAGCACGCTGGCTGGGACGGAGTTACCGAAGCAAGCGAAGCGTCTGAATATATTCCGCTCGGTGTCACGGGATGGGAAATCGGGACGCAGCGAGATCGCATCGCCTCGAAGGCCGATGATGACTATAAGAAGCGCAGCGAGAATCCGCTTGGTCTTATACCTGCCGAGTTGACGTTCATCTTCGTGACGCCGCGTCATTGGCCCCAAAAGGAAATGTGGGCGCAAAAGAAGCGTGCGGAGAACATCTGGAAGGACGTGCGTGCTTACGATGGAGATAATCTAGTCCATTGGATCGAACTCTATCCCGCTGTCGGGTTATGGCTGGCTATCGCCCTTGGCAAGCGACCAGCCGGGGCACTTGATCTTCGGGAATATTGGCTGGAATGGGCGCTCGCGACCCAATGGCAATTGCCAAGTGAATTGGTGCTCTGTGATCGCGACGAAAGTGCCACCCGGATTCTTCGATGGCTCAGGGGGCCGTCGTCTGTGCTTGCGGTAAAGGGGGAGAGCCCGGCTGAGGTTTCCGGATTTGTTTATGCGGCGATCAACCAGCTTCCCGCTAATCTTGCGGAATATTACCTGTGCCGAAGCTTGGTAGTCGCAAACTCCGAAACTGCAAGGCTGATTGGAGATAGTGCAACGCCGTTGGTCATCGTGGTGTTAGATCCGGAGCCAGGCCCGGCGCAGGCGTTGGCCAAGAAGGGACACCATGTACTTGCCGCATATGGCCAAGACGCCTCGTCCTCCGGCGATGCCATTGTGCTTGAACGCCCCGCACGAGAGAATATTAAGATCGTCCTTGAAGGGGTTGGCGTGCCTTCCGAGATGGCAGGGCGGATGGCGAGAGATTCGTCGCGAAGTCTAGGAATTCTGCGACGTCTCATGCCAAGCTCTCCTGGACGAGTACCCGCGTGGGCGAAAGGACTTCCCTCTCAATCGCTCATTGCGGCTCTCCTCGCAGGTGGCTGGGATGAAAGCAGCGAGGGAGACAAATCTGTCCTATCGCGGTTGGCTGACATGCCCTACGAACCGTTCGCAGCTAGTCTTGCGGGTTTGGCCGGAAATTTCGATAGTCCTCTGCGTAAAGTGGGCTCTGTGTGGAAAATTGCCTCGCCACGCGATGCTTGGGGCCTGCTGGCAGCGGATATATCGCCCTCTCACATGGAACGGTTTGCTGCAGTCGCATTAGACGTTTTGAGCGCGGCCGACCCCCGCTACGAAATGCCCGCGGAGGAACGGTGGTATGCATCGGTCCGGGGGGTGCATCCAGAATTTTCCAAAAATCTGCGTAACGGTGTCGGCGAAGTATTGATTATACTTGCTCTGTTCGGAAAACTGGCCTCATCCGTACCATCTGCGGAGCTGCAGCCAGATCTTATCATTCAACGCTTGCTTAGCGGCGCCGACCGTCAACGTTGGTGGTCACTGTCGAGGGATTTTCAACTATTAGCGGAAGCCTCACCGTCCAGTTTCCTCAGCGCACTCGACGACGCACTTGGTCAGGACGATAGCCCTGTCGCCGTTCTTTTCGGTCACGATACGTCCCCGCTTTTTGGCGCCGAGCACCTATCCACATTATTGTGGGCTCTCGAAACTTTGGCATGGTCTCCCGACTATCTCGGGCGTGCGGCCTCTATTCTCGGGGCGCTCGATGAGCTTGATCCTGGGGGCCGTTATACTAACCGTCCCGGCAGTAGTCTCCGAACTACATTTCTTCTATGGGCGCCGCAAACACACGCGACACTAGAACAGCGACTTCGGGTCTTGGACCGGCTAAGAGCGAGGTTCCCCAAGGCAGCTTGGAAACTCCTGCTGGGCATTCTTCCGACCGAACACGACTCGTTTTCACCAACGCCAGCCCCTCTCTGGCGCGATTTCTCGACGCCAACCTCAGAAATCGTCACTTTCGAGCTGATTGAAAGAGGCGCGCTCGCGATTACCGATCGTCTCCTTGCAGACGCGTCGGCTGATATCTCACGGTGGGTGGCGCTGCTCGATCGCTGGGGCAATCTCGGAGCCAGACGGGAAGAAGCGCTAAACAAACTCAAGGCGCTTGTTCCGTTCATTGCGGACGACGTGGGTCGGAACGCGTTAAGGTCGAAGTTGCGCGCAATTTTGCATAGCCATCGCAGTTTCCGTGATGCCGCGTGGGCGCTTCCTGAAGAAGAATTGGCTCCTTTTGAGGAAATTTACAACGCCATAACCCCTGTCGACCTAATCGCAGAGATTTCTTGGTTGTTTGACACGTCGGTCGCACTTCCGAACCCAATCGGCACCAGGTGGCACGAGGACACACAGCGGCAGCTCCAAGGGGAACGCCGAAGCGTTGTTGAAGCAATTCTCACCAATATGGGACTGGACGGCCTGTTTGCTCTTGCTAACGCTGTACAGGAGAAAGGTTACCTGGGACAAGCCATTGCCGAGGCCGAAGTTGGCAACCCGCGACGGGGACACGAAATTATCGTCCGGGCTCTCACAAGAGAGGGCGTAGTGGGCTTAGGAGTTGCCCGGGGGATGATAATAACGATGTATCCCATGCAAGCTGATCAATGGGTGACAGATTTGGTCGACGAGATGCAGCAGATAGGAGCCAAACAGGAAAGCTTGCTCGCAATTCTGCTCGCCCTCCCGCCCTCGTCGCGCGCTTGGTCGCTCTTGCGGGAATTGGGCGCAAATTTCGAAGAGCAGTACTGGAAACGGGTCCCAATCCTTTGGATTAATGGCGAACGGGAAGATACAGAGTTTGCGGTGAGCAAACTGATGGATGTCGGTCGCGCTCGCCATGTCGTGCATCTAGTTGGCTTGCGGTTGCATACAGGTCTGACATTTGGCTCGGATTTGCTCGTCCGCCTCCTTATTGAAGCGGCCTTACAACCAGCCGAATTCGACGCCGATCACAATGACACGACGATGTTCCAACACTACGTTGCCGAAATTCTGTCTGTTTTAGACAACCGTGACGACGTCCCCGCCACGGAGATGTTAAAGCTGGAATGGATTTATCTTCCAGTGCTTGAATACTCGCAGCGTCCGGCCAAGTTAATCATCCGCGAGCTTGCGTCCAATCCGCAGCTATTCATCGACGTAATCTGCGCAATTTACAAACCCAGCGAGGACAGCCGCGTAGTTGAAGAGACTGTGGCTAACCAAGAACAAGTCACCAATCGTGCCCGCCAAGCAAGCAACCTCTTGCGTCTCTGGAATGTTGTTCCTGGAACCAGACCAGACGGTACAATAGATCTAGCGATCTTAGAAGACTGGGTTCAACGTGCCCGCCAACTGGCGAAATCCGCCGGGCGGGAGGATATTTCGGACCAGAAGATCGGCGAAGTCCTTGCCTGCGCACCTTCGGGGCAAGACGGCATCTGGCCCACAGAAGCTGTCCGCGAATTAATTGAATCCGTTCGCAACAAAAATATCGAAATTGGGCTCATGATTGGTCGTCGCAATCTGCGTGGCGTTACGACGAGGCTACCGCGTGACGGCGGCGCCCAAGAGCACGATCTTGCGAGGACCTTTAGCGAGTGGTCGCGAGCGACGGCGCTGGAATGGCCGCGCACGTCTGCTGTTCTCGAAAAAATCGCTACGAGCTATGACTACGAAGCTCGTTCGCATGACAATGACGCGGAAAAGCTCGATTGGTAAGATTGTACCTGCTTCATGCGAGGAAATTGCCTGGGATGGTGCCATCCCAAGCAATTTCGACCGCGTTACTGGCTGTGAAGCCGTATGCCAGCTTAAGCATTCGGCTCATAGGCACTTGACAATAAGTGAGTTTGTTCTTTATTTGTTCCGTCCATGACAAACATTGGCCGCCTCATACGCTTTCGCGAACCGAGTGGTCATGCTTTCTCGTTTATCGTATCGGAGTGGCAAAAATGGGCGAATTATTGTCCCATCGCGTGGAAGCCTGCACTTTTCTTCCATCAGGTTTGAATACCGTCCAATCGGTGCTGAGGAAACGAGATCGTTCGTTCCAGAGATATTTCGACAGCGGTACAATTATGAAAGGCGGCCCAAGCCTGTTCGCGGTTTTGACCTATTCCGATAGCGGAAACTGCAGGGCTCGAAGCAGGTTAGAGAGCCGCTCCACGAAAAAGGCCCGACTATCCTAAAGTTCAGAACTCCCCTGTTCTGAAGATCGCGTCTCAACTCACAGGTATGACGGCATTTCGACGCTGTCGGATGTGGGGACACCCTGGGGGCGCGACTTTTTCAGCGGACAGGCTATGTTCCTGTTTGGACATGAAATCTCTTGCTGTGGAACATTTATAAGTCCGTTTTACAAGATTATATAATAATTCCATTAGGTTACAGATGTCAAAGCTGGCTAGACGCGCGACATTGTCAGCCAGTTAGAAATGCGACACTGGCTCTGACAATCAGCCCCCGATCCGGCCGGCTGGGCCGGGTTGAAAGGGCGGAGCGGGGGCGGGTGATAACATTCCCCTTCGGCTTTAGCTTTCTCACTGGCAATTGTTCTTTTACCGCTCGATACTCGCTAGCACTTGCATGGCGCAGTTGGGGATCAAAGCCGCACGATGCTTCCGGAAATCAACCTGCAAGGTGACGTCGACATCGCCGCGCTGTCACCACTTCTTCGCGGCATGCTTCTTTCGGTTGCCTATGCTGACGGTGAGGGTGGCATAGGATTGACCGCGACCGGCGCCATGAACCGCAAGTTCGTGCATTGGGCCGCTGTGCACTTCCTCTGGCCCGGATTCACAGCCGAGGACCTCTACAGCATGAACAAGGTGCTCAATGAAAGCGACATGCCGCCGCTTTGGGTCGTGCGCGACATGACCCGCCACCTGAAGCTTCTTCGCCGGAAAAAGGATGTGCTGCTGCCAACCAGACGCGGGCGGGAGTTTCTGGTGAATCCGCAAGCCTTCTTCGATGTGGTCGCCACGGATTATCTCTATTCGTATGTCCACGCCACCGAGCGGGAAGAAAAGGTCCGCGCGCGGTTACGCTGGTGGCGCATGTTCCTCAATCTTCTCAATATCAAGGCCAGGGAAGGTTGCACGCCAATGGACGTTGTGAAGATCCTCTATCCAGACTTGGCGCCTCTGTCACACACCGAAATGACCATAGAAGCCTGGGAGTTGAAATCCGATCTCCAATATGGCGTCTTACGGCGCTTGTGCTGGCTCGGCTTGCTCTATGAAGCAAGAGAGGGCCTCACACTCTTCCAGGACGGATCCTTCCACAAGACACCGCTTTGGTCCGCATGCCTGCAGCTGGAATCGGATACGCAAAGCGACATCGGCGTGCACTGACGATCTTTATTCCGCCGCTGGTTGCCTCAATAACGCTTTCTCTCGCCGTGCAATCACCGCCGGATCGTTCATGTAATCTGTCCTCGGCTTGCGTCCCCGCTTCTGATAGCCGTTGGCTGTGCTACCGTCCCGAATGCCAAACATATGATCCTTCTGCCCGGTGCGTCGGGGACCACTCTTGCTGCGTTGCTGTTCTCGGCCGGCTTGCAACTCGGCGACGATCGACAGCATGTCGTCCAGCCGCTTGTTGTCGACGACCTCCGCACGATGCACCGAGCGCAACGTATCGAAGGTCTTGTAGGGCAGGGAAAAGCTCTCGTGCATGATCTCGAGCCGACCGTCCGGATAGTCGCAGACGATCACTTTCTGGCCAGCCAGTGGCCTGGAAATCTCGGTCGGATCGAGAATGAACAACATCTTGTCGTAGCGTAGCGTCAGAGATTGCGACAGCGTGCGGACTTCCTTCCGGCACATGGCACCATCGAGGTTCTCGTGGTTGGCCAGCGGTCGGTGCATGTCCTTTGGATTGCGTGGTTGCTTGCCAAAGCGAGTGTTGAAATCCGCAATGAACTCAGGCGCATAGGAATTGGCAGCTTCGATCGTATCAATGCCGCGAAGCCGTAATTCCTTCACAAGCCGATCCTGCAATGTCTGGTTGGCACGTTCCACCCGACCCTTGGCCTGAGGGGTGTTGGCGCAGATGATATCGATGTTGAGCTCATAAAGCGCCCGGCCGAACTGCGTCAGACCGCTTGTCCTGTCCTTCTTCGACGGATGCGTCGATCGAAAGACACCATGTTTGTCGCTGTAGAAAGCCAACGGCTTGCCCCACTGCTGCAGATAATCCTTTGTCGCATGCAGATAGTCGAACGTATTCTCCGATCCGGCGAAACGCAGGTGCAATAGCCTGCCGGTGGCGTCATCGATATAGACGAGCAGGGCGCATTTGGGGCCGCGGTTCTCGAACCACCAGTGATGCGATCCGTCGATCTGCACCAGTTCGCCAAAGCAGCCGCGCCGGCCGCGTGGTTGGAAAACCCGTTTCTTGCGTTCACGACGCGAAATCCAGATACCAGCCTCGGTCATCCATTGCCGCAGCGTCTCCTTGGCGACCGAGATCCGGTGCAACTCGAGCAGCTTCTCGCGTGCCAGCGTCGGACCGAAATCCAGATAGCGTTCGCGGATCAGATCCAGCACCGCATTGCGAAACTCTTCGCTATGGCGCCGGTTGCTTGGTCGTGATCGCTTCTTTGAAACAAGGCCGGCCGGACCATCCTGATCATAGGCCTGCAGCAGCCTGTGGACCTGACTTCGACTGAGGTCGAGCAGTTCGGCGGCCTGTACGACGCTCAGGCGTTGGTTACGGATCTTCTGGATGACTTCGAGGCGATGTAATTCTTTCTGCGACATGGTGATCATAAAGGACATGACGACTCCGACCGCTCCTGGTCTCGACCAGGCTGAAGATTGTCATCCTTGCTCCCAACGGTGGCTTTGACCAGTGCGTCGAGAGGCGAGACTGTCGCATCTCTAACTGGCCCAACTGTCGCATTACTAAATAGCCGCTACAACAGAAACTCAGATAAGTTCTATTATGGAACGGCCGAGCCATTTTGGATTTGTTCGTAACGTTTGTCCGTTGGCATTAGCTAACAGGTGTAAGATCCTTCTCGAGTTCGCTCACCTCTCTCCGGACCAGACGCCAGAACATCTTGTTGATCTTTTCCTCCGTCCAGTCTTTGATGCTATCGAGCTCGACCCCTTGGAGATCCGCGATCAACTGCATTTTCTTTTCCAGGGAATAGTCGTCGAACCGTGGGATATATTTCGATTTCGCCATGTTGAATCGAATCTCATGGTAGGCCTTCACGAAGGTCTTTGGCTTCCCCTGCCCGGCCATGCCAAGTTTCCTCCACAGCCGGGCGGCGAAGCGGTCGAGCCGTTTGAGCTGCTTCACGTCCTGGGTCATCGAGAAAAAGAACATCCAGCCGTAGCGTTTGTCGTTAAGAATGCACCCCGTGATCTTGAGATTGAGCTTCGCCAGCAGGCGCTTGTGGTTTGCACGATACTTCGCGCTTGTCATAAGCGACATTATCGTCGTCATCATCCGTCGGTAGGAGCTTTTCCGCACAGACACAAGCTTCGGCGTGATGTGGTACCCGAGATAGTCGACGCCGGTCGAAAGCGGAACGATCTTCGACTTGCTGCCCTCTTCGAGCGGATGACATGTCAGTTGCGCCTTTGACAGCCTGCCTTTCAGCCATCGGAAGTGCCGCTTGGCGTCGGATGCCTTGCAGACCACCAGTATGTCATCGACGTACCGATAATATTGGAAGCGGTCGTGGGCGTTCTCGTCGATCTGCATCATGTATATCGAGGAGAGAATGTTGGACACGCTGAGTCCTTGTGGAACTCCGACACCGTTCGCTTTCTTACCGTCGCCGGTAGGCGTCTTGACTGCGGAGTCCACCAGAGAGGTTAGGAACCTGTATCGGGTTCGCGTTCGGATCCGCTTTAGCAAGAGCTGATGGTCGAGGCTCGGATAGAAGTCCTGGACATCCAGTTGAAGAAAGACGTGATCGTCTGCCAGCGGCCGCACGAACTCCAACAGGTCCTTCACGATGAAGTGGGCGGGAGGGAGCTTCGCGTCATCAAAGACGTGCATCAGCACGTTCGTGAGGGCTCTCAGGGTGACCCGGTCTCTAACGCCCGCTATCGCGATCTCGCGCGGCGCCTTCCCCGCTCCCTTCGATATCAAGCGCTGTTTGAAGGACGTGAACCGATAGGAGTCGGCATACACCCGTTTCCTGATGAGCGCCAACTCGGCATCGATGTTCTTCTGAAAGGCTCCGGGGTCGATACCGTCCTTTCCGATCGTTCCGGATGCGGCAATTCGCTCATCGAAGATCGATTGCAGGTTCCCGATTGCAAACTGCTCGTCGAACTTTTCTTTGGCCTGCATCAACCTCACCCGTGAAGAAATGGCCACATGAGGAACGCCGCCGGAACCAGAAATAATGCGGCGATGATCGACCGGTAAAGGATTCGCCGCCCGAAGAACGAAAAGAACTGGAACCACGTCCATGTTAGGGGCTTGCCGTGATTGGTAAGCTCCTTCCCTTCGAGGAGCATGTGATTGACGAGAAGGTCCGTGTAATCGTGGTTCGAATGATTTGGGAAGTCGAGTAGGATGTCCCGATATCGAAGCTTCTTGTCCTGATCCGGGAGATCTTCGTCGTAGAGCTTCTGCAGCTTGAGATAGCACTCGCGAAACGAAGCGGCCCGAGCCTCCATCCGGAAACCGCCCGCGACTAGAGACGCCACAAGCACGACCACCGACGACGCCAGGTTCAGCTTGCCGAGTTCCGGGTACGGAACGCTGTAGAAGGACTCGAAGATGGAAAGGATGACTGAGAATACAGAGTAATAAGTCACCGCGAGGTATGAAATGTTTTGGTTCCGCAGAGCTTTGCGCTCTGCGATCATTCGAACTCGGGACGTTATCCAGATCGTGTCGTTGATCGTACTCGGACTAGGACGCGTCATATCTTTCTCGCAAGAACTGAAGTGGTGCGGACGCAAAAACTCAAAGCAACTAAACACTCAATCGAATGTAGCCATAGGCCGACGCGCAGAACGCGCCCCTTTGTGACCAGAACCCAGCAAGCTGAGCCAGCGGCTTTACCCGCTCCGCCCGCACCGCAAACCATCTAACTGTAGTTGTAGTTTTTTTCAACTAGCTGACGACTTGTGCTTGCAGCGCCTCGCCGTGTTCGGCAAAGGCGGGAGGCGTCCTTGGTGTTCCAGTTCCTCCGTCACAAGAGAGGCATCATTCGGCTCAGTCTCTCGGAATAAATCTCGCTCGATCAAGCCATTCATCGAAGGTGACAATGTCCAGGTTCCGGGTGTAACGTCGAAACAGTTCGAATGTGTCGCGTCTGACCTCAGCGTCACGGGAGGTTCCATCGCCTTCGATATCGCGGCCCCGCCCAATCACCAGGATCGCCTTGGGATCCCGCGTCCTCGCGGTCATGCGGCGATTGCCGGTCTTGTCGAAGTTTTGGCCGGTCTGGCCTTGAATGAACCATCCTGCCTTCTGTTCGAGAACCTGGGACACGGCATCCATGAATTCGCCGCTGAATCTCCAAGTCCCTGACCTTCCGGCGCGGCGTTGCTGGAATATCGGCGTGTGATTTCAACAAGAACTGAGTACTCGGTGAAATTCATCAGATAGTCGACCGTCGGCCTGTCACGGTTGGGGTCGAGCAGAAGGTTCGGCTGTGCGGGATCGCGACGACGCAGTGGCTTCGACCGGGCCGGACCGTCAGTGTCTTGGAGGAGCGGTTTCGAACGCGGAGGCTTGGACATGGTGCTATTCCAGCCGGAAAAGCGTTAAGAAGCTGATATGAGCCGCTTTGAAGAAACCGAAATAGCCCTGACGGATAAGCTTCGGTCCCTGAAGCTGAAGCCCGACATGATGATCAACCTGTTCGACATCGGGGTTCCACTCACCGCGGCAGGATTTACGCAAGATGAGATCATGGCTGTGCTCGTCGCATTGGAGCAGGACAAGATCATCGAGTTTGCGCCGGGAAACAGGCTTCGGCTCTTGAAGCGACTGCCCTGACGCCCTTAATGCCGGGACTCGGTCATCATGTCTCGGTCGAAATCGTCCATCACGTCCGGGCAAGCAGGGCGACGTAATGGAGCCGCTTCGAGATCTTCTGCAGAACTTCCTTCCGCAGATCGACAGGGAGTTTAGAGAACGGTTTCTGAGCATAAATTTCGACATCTCGGGCCATGACGCAATACCTCCGAAAAGCGATTCGCGGCTCAAGACGAATCACCGTCGAAGGTTCCGACTCATCGGACAAAGAAAAAGGCCGTCCCCAGCAGATGGCCCTGATCTTGGTCTTCTCCGAAGAGATCGGTCGGTAGTGTGCAGCACGCGCAATCAGGCCCCTGACCGTTCGCTTCCCATGCCTCAGTCATGGCTTCTAGCTCGGGATCCACTTCCATGCCGGAGATCGCGAGATTGGCCTTCATCTGCTCGTAGCGCCACTTCTGGGCTTCAGGGCTATGCACACTTCCATGCTCGTCACTGAAAAGTTGCCATCGAATGTGCCCCACGTACTTCAGCGTACGAGGGCAGATTGGGTGGCAGTGCCGCTTTGATGTTCGCGGGCGTCGTGATGCGAGCGTATCATGCAGTGGAGACGAGCCGAGGCGACCTCCGAATTTGGCGATCTGCTCGATGTCATCCGCGAAAGCTGTGGTCTGGTCGACTTCCGCGAAGTCGCGGATGAAGCACGTCGCTTCCTCTCCATGCCGCTGCCACCTCCCCAGCTCCCAGGCGCGCAGCGCCAGCCAGCGGCGAAACGCGGCTCCCCGAAGGCCGCGCGTAGACTGTTCGCCATGTCTCAGCCGATCGCCGGCACGCTGCCGAACGATACCTCGCCGGTCGCGGCATTCTGCTCTCCCCGCATGAGCGCGCGCTGCGCTTCCATCCCGGCTGCTACTACAGGGATCTCGTTACGGGCGAGACGCAGACTCTTCCTGCCCTAATTGCCGCTGTCAGCGGCCTGCAGCGCACCTGGCTTGATCCTTCGGGTCAGGGCAAGGCGCAACTCGCGGATCCACGCCGCTCGCTGGGGGATATTCTTGGCAACGGCATCTTGCTAGGCCACCAGCCCGGTGCGCCCGTCCCGGTCATGGCCGCCGGCGAGGCTTCGAGACGATGGCTTCGCTTAAGGTGGTGATGCCGGCGCTGCCGGTGGCCGCCGCCGCCTCGGCCAATCACCTCGCCGGCCCGGACTTCCGCTTGGCTGCCGTCGCCTCTACATCGCAGCCGATGCCGACTCTGCCGGCCGGCACTGCATCGAACGTCTCAGCCAGCGCGCAGGCGAGTCCGGGATCCTCGCCTTGGTGTTGCGGCCGCAGCTCGGCGACTTCAACGACGATCTGCTTCATCTCGGCCGGGCCCACCTCGCGGCATGGCTCGGCGATCAACTCGTCCCCGACGATGAGGCTCAGCGGCCTTTGACGGTGTCCGACAATTTATGGCTGTTTTGGCGAATTTTGGACATAGGCTTGTTTAGCCGGCCTCCTCGATGTTTTCGCTAAGTAACTGAAAGGAAATCTACAATCTATTTTTTAGCGCCAAAATACAAATTGGTATGAACTTTGCCCCGCCGTTGAGAGCCGACGAAGTTGCTTGCCAGGTAGGAGCGAAGCGATCGCTCGGCAAAATTAAAGGGACTGGAATAAATGGGTTTGTTGAACTCCCACGACTCACGATTGCAAGACCCATCTTGCCCTCCAAGGAATGGATAATCATGCATTTTATGGCGGAGCACATCCTCACCGCGCTTGGCTATCGTCACGGGCCGATTTTCTATGGACGAAGGCGTCGCAATCGCACTCCTTTCGACAGTCTTGCAAGTACGATTCCTGGAACGACAATAATCTTGTGCCGTTTGGGGTTAGCGGATTTGGCTCCATGAGCCAGCGCCAGTTCTATATTGAGGCCGATTTTGATCGGTATCTGACTAGAGTTGAAGCGGGCGATAAACCGATTTGGAAAGGTGTCGCACTGTTAGAGGACGATCTGATGGGCAGGACAGTAATGTTTGCGTTGCGAAGCAGCGGAGTGTTGTTATCCCGCTTCGCACGGGAGTTTGGGGTGCCCTTCGAAAAATACTTTCCCCGCGAGCTTGAAATCTTGAAGGAGACCGACCTTGTATTCATCTCTAACGACGGCGTACTTTCTCTGACTTCCGCCGGCATCATCAATTCAGGCGCTGTGTCTCTGCTGTTTTTCTCGGACCAGGTGCTTGATCGGGTAGCCTACAACGATAGCAGGATAGGGACAAGAAGACCGACCTCTTGGAAGAGCACGATTACTCGCCAGCGGGACGGTACGGCTCAAGTGCGAAAATGCAAGCTGTGTTTCGGCGAAGTCGGGGGACCTCGTCAATGACCTTCACCTCGTCCTTTTCCATCCCAGATCGACCCGCCCATCAGGCGCGGGGGATATTTTCTCACCTGGTCGACAGCATCGACCGCAGCCAGGCAAAACGCCCGCTTGGGATTGTCAGCGATTTCGTCGCCGAGCAACTCCCGCACCAAATTGCGCAGATCAAAGGGAATGAACGGCCAGATGAAGCGGTTAAGGCGCTCGGGCAGAGCATCAACGCAATGATACGGGGAACAGACTGTGAGGCGCAGCTAATAAATCTGCCCCAGTCCGACTTCGGAGTGGCTAAGACAGACATTCAGTATCTCGTCAATTGTGCTTATCAGATGTCCGCGTTTGCCGGCCTCAATCCCGTCGATGCGGAGTTGGCGGTAGGAGAACCGTTGATGCGTATTGCACAATTAAGTCGTCAGCGGCAGCCTAGCATTGATGTCCTCTCCTATGAAGACATGATCCTCACCAACCCAGTGGAGAGGGATCCTCGCGTATATTGCCTCGGTTCAGCTGGGGTCGAGGAGCGCGATTTTTGCCTCGGCCATCAACTTATTGAGGGTGACTTACAGTCGGCAATAGAAGCTCTGCTTGAGTTGCGAGACACGGTCGCGGCAGATGCACGCAAGTGTCTATCGCTGTGCATGAAGTCGCTGGAGTCAGCCATTTATGTTTTGGAACGTTTTTATGAACATATGTCGCACGATCTTTTCGAGCAATTTCGCATGTTCTACGGAAAGAACCCTTACAAGGATAGGCTTGGCCCAAGCGGTCGTTTCTCTGCCCGCATCGTGGCGGTCTCGGTTCTTCTGATCGGCGAAGAGCTGTTGCGCCAGAAGCCGCAATTCTACAAGGATGTATATCGGTTGTCGGAATATTATCCTCAAAAATGCATTGACGACGTATTTCGCTGGTTATCGCCAGACAAGGTGCGCGCGAGAACCCAGCCAAGCTGGCTTGAAGGGAAAGCGCCTTTCCCTAAGCTCGCAACGGTCTCGTCCATCGTGGAGCGCCAGAGCAGCGAAATCCGAGAGCTGCACGCGTCCTGTGTTTGTGCGCTGGATCGGTTTACCCGGATGCATCGTCGTGCGGCCCTGAAATATACGGTAGGGCCGGGTCTCCCAATTGTTGGAGTTGATATGTCGGAAAGGATTGAGGATGTGTTGTCGCAGCGGCTGTTAGGGAGCGCACCAAAGCTAGAGGCGGCATTTTCCTCGATCAAGCATATCTCCGACATCAGGCGAAAATGGTCAATGTCTCAAGACGAAGTGGTCTTTCGCCGATTCGAGGTAGGAGATGCTGACGATGTATGGCGGTTGCATCGAAGCGCATCCGACGGTGTTGGTGTACATGGGCCGGAAGGGGCATGGGAGGATGATTTGCGTAATGTCGGGGACGTATATCTAGCCTCAGGCGGAGATTTTGTAGTTGCTCATATTGGCGGCCAACTCGTCGCTATGGGTGGACTGAAACCTGCCGAAGATGATGTTGCAGAGCTGAAGCGGATGCGGGTCGATCCCGCCTTTCAACGACGAGGGCTTGGAAGGAGAATACTTAGTGAATTGGAGCTGCGCGCCGCTGCCCTAGGTATCAAGTGCATAATGCTCGAAACAACAACCATCCAGGTCGGGGCTCAAATGATGTATGAGACGTCTGGCTATAGTCGCCGCGGTGAGGGGATGCTGCATGGGTATGCCGTGATTTTCTACGAGAAGCGGCTCGCCAGCCAGGATGACTTGTTGATTTCTGCTGAGAAGCGACCCGGGAATTCAGACTGATGGGGTCGTCTAGTCTTACTGCGTCATAAACCGCGGATTTGCCGCGGCTGTCCATGGCCCTTGTACAGCACGGACATCGTTGCAGGCGGTTGGCCAGGGCCGCAGTCAGGCGTCGACGGATGGTCGGGATCGCGGTCGGGACGCGCCGCCCTGGTCGGATCGGAGGATCCGCGGGGGTTTTGGCGCAGATGATGTCGATGTTCAGCTCATAAAGCGCCCGGCCGAAGTGCGTCAGGCCGCTCGTCCGGTCCTTCTTCACGGATGTGTCGATCGAAAGACACCATGCTTGTCGCTATAGAAAGCGAGCGGCTTGCCCCATTGCTGCAGATAGGCCTTCGTCGCAGCAGATAGTCGAACGTGTTCTCCGATCCGGCAAAACGCAAATGCAGAAGCTTTCCGGCGGCATCGTCGATATAGACGAGTAGGGCGCATTTGGGGCCGCGGTTCTCGAACCAACAGTGATGCGACCCGTCGATCTGCACCAGTTCGCCAAAGCAGTCGCGCCGGCCACGCGGCTGGAAAACCCGTTTCTTGCGTTCCCGGCGCGAGATCCAGATGCCGGCCTCAGTCATCCATTGCCGCAGCGTCTCCTTGGCAACAGAGATCCGGTGCAACTCGATCAGCTTCTCACGCGCCAGTGTCGGGCCGAAATCCAGACAGCGCTCGCGGATCAGATCCAGCGCCGCATTGCGAAACTCCTCGCTGTGGCGCCGGTTGCCCGGCTGCGTTCGCTTCTTCGAAACGAGGCCGGCCGGACCTGAATGGTCATAAGCCTGCAGCAGCCTGTGAACCTGACTTCGGCCCAGCCCAAGCAGTTCGGCAGCCTAGACGACGCTCAGGGAAAATACAGGCGCCGTGATAAAGACGCCCTCTTTTTTCTCGCCGCACGGTCCAACGGAATCGATTTCTTCGATGAAGAGCAGACTCGGTGCGTTTGAGCGTGCACGTGCAAAGTCGAGATCGTCTACGCCACTCGGCAACGTCATAAACGAGCGTTAACGCCCAATCGCAGGGCGCGCCGTAGCCTCTTACGCTACTCAGGTCCGTACCACCTCGCCAGACTTCGCTCGGTTAACTTTGGTTGCAATTGCAGCAAACGCAAACGCCCCAATGTCTCATCGAAACCGCAACCCTTTCGAATGGTCTTCCAAAATAGGCCGGGCGCAATGGCCACGGCTTCCGCAACGGCTCCCTTGTTAGCTTGAGGTTCGGAGCCTCCTGGTCCGCGTAAATTCGGAGATCGCCGCCCATTTGTTCGGCACTTCCACGCCGTGATCAAAAAGGAGAGCACGCTTGGAAGTGTCGATGGCGTTCTCCGCCCGATTCACCGCCCTGCGGTCGCCAACGACCAATACGAACCCAGGTGGGAAGAAGATTGCTGTCGGCAGCGTCCACGAGCTAAATTGAACATCATGATTGTATAACGTCGGTCTGAGAAAAACCCTGGGTAGCTTCTCCCAGAGACTCGTATATGCTGCCTGACGAATCTTAGTCCGCAGGCAACGAGATCGCGATGGCAATGCACCAGCTCCCCTCATCACAAAGCGGCTCGAGCACTCGGCCGCGGCTCTGGTGGATGGTATTTCTATTTCCCGGCAAGGCCATCTTATGGTTTCAGTATCACTTTCCTAAATTCGGCAATGTCATTGCTACTGGCCGCCGCTATCGGAGCCGCACTTGCGGAATAATGTACTCGGCCGTGTTTTGGGTGCTAGTCGTCGCCTGGCTGCTTGCACTTTTGCACGGCGCACTTCGGTAACACCTCGATGCTGCCATCTCGAGCCCGAGAGTCGCGGTTCCGGTGCTTTTCCCAAAAGCCACACCCGGCGAAAAAATATCTTTGAGCGCTCTTTTGTAAATGCAGCGCCGGCGAGAGCTGCTATGCATTGTTCGCAAGCTTGAGGAGAACCACATGCCGAATCCGTTTGAGCAAATTCCCTTTGATGGCGCGGAGTTCGTGGACAATCCCGAACCGCGTTGTCCCTGCCTTTTATTGCTAGACGTTTCTGGTTCGATGCGGGGACGCCCGCTTAGGGAACTCAATGAAGGTCTCGTCCAGTTCAAAGACGAACTCTATGCGGACTCTCTCGCATCTAAGCGCGTTGAGATAGGCATAGTCTCCTTCGGCCCTGTGACCATCGTGAACGACTTTACAAGCATGCAAAACTGGATCGTCCCCGAGTTGGCCGCACAGGGAGATACGCCAATGGGCCATGCAATCGAGGAGGGCCTCCGGCTCCTGCGCGACCGGAAGAACTCCTATCGCCAAAACGGAATCTCATACTATCGCCCGTGGGTTTTCCTGATTACGGACGGAGCCCCAACAGACGCCTGGCAGAGTGCGGCGGCGCAGGTCAAGGCTGGAGAAGTTGAAAAGGCCTTCAGCTTTTTTGCTGTCGGCGTCGACGGTGCTAATTTCGAAACGCTTTCCCATATCTGCGTGCGCCAGCCTTTGGCGCTGAAGGAACTCAGGTTTCGAGATCTGTTCCAGTGGCTTTCCAGCTCTCTAAGCTCGGTCTCGCAATCCAATCCCGGTGACGCCGTTCCTCTCTCTAATCCTGCAACGCCAGACGGATGGGCCTCAATCGCATGACCGACGGCTGGCGATGGGCTGCGGCCCGTGCTCGTGGCACCTCCCATGTGAAGACGGGTTTGCCATGTCAGGATTTTGCATTGAGTGAGACTTTAGCCAGCGTCGATGAAACCGTTATGGCAGTGATCGTTTCAGATGGTGCGGGAAGCGCAAAACTGGCGCAGATTGGTTCCAAATCAGTCTGCATTGGTCTGCTTCGGCTCATCCGCGGATATCTCGCAAATCACTCCCTCTCCCAGCTTCGTGAAGAAATGGTCTGGGACTGGATAGACGATATCCGCGAATACATCAGCGCGAAGGCTAGTCGCTCTGGAACACAGCGACGCGATTTCGCGGCCACAAGCGTTGCTGCTCTCATGTCTGAAAACGGTACTGTGATCTTTCACATCGGCGATGGCGCGGCTGTCGTACGCTACGAAGGAGACGAAGCCTGGGATGTGCCGTCGTGGCCGTATCAAGGCGAATATGCATCGACAACCACCTTCATCACCGATGATCCCCAACCGCATCTCACTTTCGTTCGAAATGACCGTCGTGTCGATCGATTTGCAGTCTTCTCCGACGGCATCGAACGTCTAGTCCTCAATAGCGCAAATCGTTCGGCTCATGAGCCATTTTTCAATCGGATGGTGACGCCGCTGGCTCTTTCGGAGGAAGCCGGCAGGAACCTTCCTCTGTCGATGGCGCTGCGAGAATATCTTGAAAGCCCATCCGTTTGCGAAAGAACCGATGACGACAAGACGCTCGTACTCGGTGTGCGCAAATGAGCACTATCGTATTCGGATCGGATGGGAGGAAGCTGACGCTTGGCGGGATGCTAGGAAAAGGCGGCGAAGGCGCGGTCTATCACGTCCACGAGGCGGGCGATTTGGCGGTGAAGATTTATAATCCCGGCAGGGCCTTCGAGAGGAAAGCAAAAATCCTTGCCATGACGTCGGCCGCACTCCACAAGACAACCGACATCGTCGCCTTCCCGATCGACACTGTCAGTGACAAGAGCGGAATGTTCATGGGGTTTTCCATGAAGAAGGTCGCAGGTTTTAAGAATATCCATGAACTCTATGGGCCTGGCAGCAGGCGGACGGAATTTCCTTCTGCCGACGCCCGGTTCCTGGTGCGCAGCGCGTTCAATCTTGCGAACGCGTTTGCTGCAATCCACAGCACGGGCTGCGTGGTCGGCGACGTAAACCACTCCGGCATCCTCGTTTCAAACCAGGCTATGGTAACTCTGATCGACAGCGACTCCTTTCAGTTCAATAAGGGGCCAGAAGTCTATCGCTGCACCGTAGGCGTGCCGGATTACACGCCGCCTGAGCTGAGAGGCGCGGACTTCGAAAAAGTGGTTCGGATGGCGAACCACGACAACTTTGGTCTAGCCGTCCTCATCTTTCAGCTGCTTTTTCTTGGGAGACATCCGTTTGCTGGGAAGCATCTCGGTCTTGGCGACATAGACATCCCGACCGCTGTAGGCGACCACCGTTTCGCCTATAGCGCACGCAGGGCTGAGACGCGCATGGAACCTCCGCCGCTAACACCAGCGCTGGGTGACTTTGGCAAGGAGGTTTCCGACGCATTCGAATCCGCTTTCGGAAAGAGTGGTGATCTTCCGGGCGGTCGACCGAATGCGACCTCGTGGGTCCAAATCCTCGGCAAGCTCGAGAAGGGTTTGCTGGAGTGCTCTGCTGACAAATCGCATGCGTATTTTCGGAGCTCGTCGTGTCCCTGGTGCCGCCTCGAGAAATCGATGGGCAGGAGCCTCTTCGCCGCGAAGATTTCAAGCACTGTTTCCACACTGAACATCGGTGACCTCATTGCTCTGATCAACCGTCCCGCTCCACCAAACCAACCCCCAGCACCTGAAAGCATCATTGCGGTTCCGTCTCTCACCCGCAGCCCTGTGGCGGTATCCTTCTCACGTGGAAAGCAGCTGGCGTTTTTCGCCTCGGTTGCGGGACTGCTGATAGGTATTTTCCTTGCAAACCAGTTGAATGGCTTCTGGGGTGCAGCTCTGGTTATCGCATCAATCACAATGATGATCCGATCCCGCCGTCCTGCGGAAGAATTTAGGGTCGAACTGCAGGCGGCTACCGCAGCATGGGAGGAGAAGAAGAAAATTTGGGAAGAGCACGCCGGGCCTGCCGTGTTCCTGAAACGAAAAAGCCACTATCTGTCCCTGGCCTCGGCTCATGGCAAACTTCCGGAACAGGAACGCGAACGTCTCGCCGAGCTCGAGCGAAAGAAAAGAGACCTTCAATTCAGGAGCCACATGCAGGGGCACTTGATCTCCCGCGCAAAAATCGCTGGCATTGGACAGAGCAGGACGGTAACGCTCTCGTCGTTTGGTTTTGACAGCGCGTGGGATGTGAAGACTCGCTCGGTTTTAGCCGTTCCCGGCATTGGTCCCAAAAAAGCCGACGCCCTTGCGAGTTGGTCGTCGTCTGTTGAAAAGAAATTTGTATTCAATAGTCACATTGCCACCGATCCGCAGGCTATCAATGAGGTCAAAACGGACATAGCGCGTCAGAGGGCTGACCTGGAAGGAGAGCTGAGGCGTGCTCCGGATGAGCTCAAGGAACTTCTGGATACTGCCTCCGAACTGCGAAGGAACCCGCCCCCGCAATTGGTTGAAGCGTATGTGCGGCTTAAGCAAGTCCAAATGGATATAGGGTAACGGTGACGCGCGTGGCCGGAGCATACCGAGACTTCTGGGTAATGCTGGCGATGATCGGGGGCGCTGTCTTCGCAGCGAATACGACGTCAAAGCCGGGAACGGCGTCTCACGCCCCTGTTTCGTCACTTATTCCCTCGCGCAATCAGATCGTGACAGCGCCGGTTACTACCCCAACACGCGCTCAGGAAAAAGCGCTTCCTGCGTCTCAAACTTCGGTGGTAACCGCGACTCCTGCAAGTGCAGAGCCGTCGCCCACATCTTCCAGTACAGCGAATGCGACATCCGTTTCGGAAGCGGCTCCGTCTTTCTCCGCACCTACGCCTCAAAGCACCGAGGCGAGCCCTGGGCTTCCGATCACGCAGCCAACGAGCGGCGCCCCTGAACCTGATCCGTACGTCTTCGATGGATTGATCGCGTCCATCGAGAAATCGGAGGCGACCACCATCGCGCCTGCGGTCGATCCTTTCGATAAGGCCACCCCGCCCCCTGCCGCGAGGTTCGCTTACATTCGGCTACCTCTTGAACTCAGAGACGGCCCTGGTCCTAAGTACATCGTTGTCGGCAGTCTTGGGCAGAACGCCCTTGTATCTCTTATGGAGCAAGAAGCGGGTTGGACCCACGTTAGCGCCGGCGACGCCATTGGCTGGGTGCCTCCTGGGATGATTTCCTCCAGTCCCGTGCTTTCTGTTGCTCGCAAACCGACTCCTGCAGCACGGTCAGTCGAAACTCCACGCCGCGAGGGCGGCCGCTAGTTGATCACGGGCTGGCGCACTGCCTCCAGCCCAATCCCCGCTGATCACACCATCCAGAGCTATTCAAATCGGCCTCCAGGATCGAGCGCGATTTGCATACTTCCGCGTCGACAGCGTTCCCAATCGAGCAGGCGGTAGCGTCGAGAATCCAACGGCGGATGATACGATCGGGGCCGGCGACTGCTTTGTCGGTCTCAATGACCCTGCCCGTCTCACTGACTATCCTTCGACTAACCGGGTCCCAAGTCAGCGCCAGGTTGACTGCGCCTGAAGCACCCTTTTTTCTGGTTGCACTGAAGGCGTACCAGTCGACAACGCCGAAGACTGAACACTTGTCTGCACAAAGCGCATGAACTGAACCCGGCCGCGCTGTGTAGATTCTTGTCGGCCATCGGTCCACGAAAGCGCTCTTCTCCTTAAGCACATCTTCTCGCGAAAGGTCTTTTCCGTAATACTGGATGCGGTCGGCATAGACGTTGCGAAGAAAGGCTACCGCCTCGCTGCTCGAGCCCGACCATACCCGCTGGAACTCATTGAACACTTCCACTGCCCCTGCTTGATCGGTGGGCTGAATATCCTGCACTTCATCTGCCGAAGCGCTTTCTTCATTGAGCTGGGCCGTTACCAGCTGATAGCCCGCCATATCGACAAGATTCAATTCTTTCGATTGCCCCAGCGGCATTGACAACGCTGCGTCCAGAAGCGAAGCGCTGACACCCATCGTGCCGAGGTAGTCTTTGAGGGCTGCTGACACTGAGGGATTGAGACGACCGTCAGATTCCGCAGATGTCGCAAACGTCTCTACAGATATGCCTATGCTCTCATCTTCGGCATAACGACTAAGGCCACCCATAAAAGCCAAAAGGCAGGTTTCGAGACAAGGGGAGCCTTTTGTCTGGAGCGTCGGAAGGCCGGTCTTGCGGATTGCCTTCCCGAAAGCCATCGCGATTGATCGATCGCCACCCGCCGAATTAAACGCGATGTATTTGGCCGGGCTTGCAGCAAGTTCTAAGGCGATGTGTTGAGGATCATCGCCAGTCTCGAAGCTGCCCTCAACAAGAAGGATCGTGGTCCCATTCGTCGTGGAGAGATGACGGTAAGAGACCGCAGCAGTCGCGGCGCCCATCGAAACCGAAACAGACAAAACAATTGTGATAATCGTATAAAGGAAACGCCGTTTCATTCGCATGGCGGTTTAGTTCGTCGCGATCCCCAGGGCCGACAGGACCTGCGGAGTTATGGTGCCGGTGACTTTGAGACCGTACGCGTCCTGCATTTTACTGAGCCCGCCCTTCGTGGCGGCATCGACTTGACCTGTTATCGGGCCGCCGAAATAACCAAATGCGATCAGAGCGGTCTGGACCTGTATGACGATACGGCGAAATTTGTCCGAGTTGCCTGGCAACGTCTTCAGTGGCACTGGCTGCGCGCTCGTCGAAGAGGATTGCGTCGAATAGGTGCCAGTTGACGTCGTCGCCGGTAAGTTTGGAGTGGTTGGGAGACTTCTGATGACCGGCCCCGGGTTGGGCTGATAGCGCGGTGTCGGATCGGGGGATGGATAAGCAGTGTCATAATCGCCCCGTGGGACGTAGCCACCTCCAGCTGAGGATGCGTGGCTTGCGTGACTGGCATGGCTTGCGTGGCTCGAATGCGAGCTATGGCCGGCAAGGGTGTAGACCTGCTTGACCCGCAACCGTTCGAACAAGGTGGCGGCCGGCTTCTTTTCGGTAAGGCCGATGATCGGCGCAGCATCACCTTTCGATGGCATGAAACCGGCCGCGATCAACGACGGCACCAGGTAGATCTTGCGCTTCTTCATTGTGGTGAGAGTCCCCCAAACCCCTGATCAGCTTTATACCATTCAAAAAATCCACCACAAGTAGAGCGCAGCGAACATCCGCTGCACTGTTCCAAAAATTTGTTCTTCCAATCTGAAATCGTGCCTGGTGCCAGATGTCGGTACCCTGGAGGGACACTGCAAAGAGGGAAATTATAGAGCAGCGTTTGAATACCGCGCCCAATCGCGAGGTTGATGGCTGTGCGGAGTCGGCCGAAATCCAGCGACGTATCCTTGAACGAATGGGCCCAGTTCATTCTGCCGTAGCCAATATTTTCCAGTTGCATGATCGCCCATACGTCAATGAACGGAAGCCGGGTCGAGACATAGTTCGCAAGCTGTGGCAACACATCCCAGTTCTGCTGGAGGACAACCGTACGAAGCTCGACCGCTGCCCCCGCCCTCATCAGCGCCGTCAAGTTCAACGACAGCGTTTCAAAGGCTCCGGATTTTCCAACAATGCTGTCGTGAAGTCCCGCATAAGGCGCATAGAGCGGAATGCCCCATAGCACGCGATCACGTCCGATCTCATCCATCACGGTGCTGTCGCCCGGTTCGAAAAACTGGCCGTTGGTCAGAACATGAAATGAGATATCCGGCCGGGCTTTCACGGCTGCTAGAAGAAACTGAAACAGCCTTCCTTTGTGCAGCAGCGGTTCGCCGCCAGATATGGTGATCCGAGCGTTTTCCGGCGCTAAGGTGGCGGCGACTGTGAACTGGTCGAAGAGGTCGGCGTGATATTTCTTTGGAGGCTGCGAGCACATGACGCAGAGCTGGTCGCATTGCTCGGTGACCAAGAAGGTGTTGTGTCTCGACCGGGATCGCACCAATCGATGCGCTGACTTTCGCCCAGGAACTAGAAGCAGGACGTCACCGTCAAGATCGGTTTCGGGACCGCAGTGGACGCGAAGCGAGTAACCCGCGAGATCGAAGGTTTGACTTTCCTGATCTCTGTCGATCAGGAGTGCATCATATTCACTGTCCACCGCGTGCGAGCGCAAGCGAACGATACTTGGATTGTCGATCGGGACGTCATCGATCTTGAGCCGCAAATCGATCATGTGTGTACCGGCGCCAGTGACGGATCGAATTCCGGAATTCCGGCCCAGAACGCAAGGCTCTTTTGGACTTTCTCGTCAGCCGAATAGAGCAGCTCGAAGATCTTGTCGAAGATTGCGGTATGACGGCGACAGAAGGCTGTGTCGGCCTTCGGTAGATCGATGCGCCCATAACGGGATAGATCGTCAACAACGTCCGCACCACACGCGGCTTGGTATGGACAATGGATGCAGTCGGGATGGAATGAATTGGAAGACTCTTGGTTCAGCACGTCTAGCTTGGACTGGTCGATGCCGTCACAAAGATTGCCAATGCTAAGATCGACCTGTCCAACCCGCGTGACCATCCTGGCTTCATCCGTCGGATAGAAGGTGCCATCGTAGTCAATAACGATGTAGTCTCGGCCGAGAATATTCGGATTACGAAGGTCGACGTGCTGATTGTGGCCGCCACGCAGAACCCGCCGCAGGCAGTGTGTGAAATAGAACTCCTCAACCGGCTGCCCGGCGGTCCAATTGTCCTCGATCAGAGCGTCGATAAAATCGGCATGGTAGGCATTCCATTTGTCTTCGAGACCGGTGGTCTGAAACCGTTTTCTGGCAAAACCCTGATGATTAACTGGTCGAAGGAAAATTGACCGAAATCCGAACCGGCCAAATGTATCAATGATCTCGGAAACGCTCGGCAACTGGTTGATGTCTAGCGTCGGGAGAGCCGAGACCTTTCCCTGCCCCAAGCGCTCGATGGCATAGCTGAGGTTCGATACGAATTGCTGCGTGTCTTTGGCGTTTACGGTTCGTTGCCGCTCATGCGTCGAAAATTCGCCATCAAGTGACGTACTCACGAAGACGTCCGAAGCATCCAGGAAATCCCAAGCTTCTTCCGATACTGATTGCAGATTGGTGCATACCGTAAAGAAAACTTCTTGGAACTTGCGGCGAGCGAAATCACGAACCTTCTCCAATAGGTCTAATCGGAGCAGTGGCTCGCCACCCTGGAATTCGATTTTGACGCTCGCGGACGTCATGGCATCGAGAAATCGGAGAACGCGCTCAAGCGTCTCATCCGTCCAATCAAAGCCCGGAGTGCTCTCGTTCACCCGAGACACCTGGCAATAGGCACATGCCAAATTGCAACGGAGGGTCGGAACGAGAATGACGTAATTCAGCTCTTGAGGACGGTGCAACCGTTGGGCCCACCGGTAGGCAAATCCCATATAGGCTGGATCGTCGATCTCATTGAACGCATGACCATTTGCTTCAAGAAAGCCCCTATCCAGTGCCGTCAGCTTTCCGGTCGCATAGCGATTGAGAAAGTGAGCGTCGGCTTTGAAGTAACCGCCCGCATCATCCGCAAAAAGATAGCCGGCGCCGAACGGTTTGAACTTAAGGGGAAATACGGTCATCGCCCGAGGACACCGTCGACCAGGGCACGCCTGAGCGGAAGCGTCTCGGCATAAATTTTCTCGCGATACAGACAGTGGTGGAACTCTCGAACGAGCAGATCACTCGGCGCTGCGCCGTTATCCAACAGGCTGATGGTTTGCGATATTTCGATTTCTGTATCTGGATGCGACGCACTAAACCGAACGATAGCCACTGCGAGATATGGACGGAATGTCGGATCGAGCTCGATCGCACTGCGGCGAGTTTTCTCTGGGGACGAGGTGTGAGAGTTTTGCGGTTTCACGTCAGTGCAGCCTCCCCATTCCGTACGATTGAGATTGTAGCCATGCTGGCATCCAAACACCAGACGGTTGCACTGAATTTTCTCTTTCGAGCCCCGCGCACGACGTCCCAAACCAAGTATCCATTCGACTGGGTTTTCAATTACCACATTTATTCCAGTGAGTGCTTTCGTGATTTGCCCTCTTGCCGTAGCAGGAAGCGCTCGTGATTCCTTGTCTGGCACCGAATCGCAGAGGAGCCAGGGAGGCGTGGTTTGATAGCGACCTTGCCGGTCACGGCGGGCAACACTTTGCCGATGTGAATCCTTTTCGTTCCAATATTCGAAATGCCGTTGACGTCTCACAAAGGAAGGGCCGCCTCGAAGGGGCTATTGGCGGCCCAAAGGTGACTGCTCGTGCAGCCACTTTGGCGAATGAAAGGAAAATTCGCCTAAGCCATAGTAGAATTTCAATTTTGATATTGCAACGGTCACTTTGAAATAGCTGTAGCACGAAGCTCTACCACTGATTGATTTACCATACCTATTTGCCGATGCGAACCGATGTCTTGCAAACAGCTGAAGTCGAGCTGGGGGATGATGGGAGACGCCGGCGCTTTTTGCAAACCACGCTGAGCTGCGGCGACAGCCTTCGGGCCAGCGGCCAAGGCCTCCCACAGCCGAATTGGAACCGCGCATAACCTCGGCGACGCGATGCACGGCAATTTCTTGATCTTGGGTCATCATGTTTATGGTTCCTGCCTTGGGCGTTTTCAAAGCTTCCAGTTCCTTTAGGTATCGATCCACTTGATTTCGGCCGGGCACTCAGCCAGCCCGTGGAGCAGCCAAATGCGACCGAAAGCGAGTGGCTCTGTGCAACCGTTCCCTTGATTTCTGAGGACATAGCGGTGAAGCGCAAGCCATCACAGATAGCTGTAAACATCGCCTCACGCGGCAAGGATGAGGAAAGCGTTTTCCATTTATTTTGCCACAAGGTGATCAGCGGAACTGCAAAACCAAATGTTGCAATCGCAAAGGCAGAGAGGGGCCTCGCTGAGGCAACGACGATCCCTCCCAGTGCGGGACCGACACTGCGAACAGTATTGAACCCGACAGAAATAAGCGTGACTGCACCCGGCAGGTGGGGCCGTTCGACGATATCCCCGACCGATGCCTGCCAGGCGGGATCGTGGAGAGCAATGCCGCAGCCAGCCTGAAAACTGAAACCGAGAATGATCCACGGATCAGTTTCGTCGAAAGCAACGGAAAGCGTGAGCATGGCGGACGCGGTCATCATAAGGCTTCGGCCAATGATCATCACCTTACGTCGGCTAAAGTTGTCAGCGATCGCCCCGACGAAAATGGCCAGAATGAATGCAGGTGACGTTGAAGACGCCTGGACCAATGCGACCATCACATCCGAGGTCGAAAGGGTCGCCATCAGCCAACTGATCGCAACCGCTTACATTAGCCGGCCGAGACTGGAGAACTGATTGGCGGGCCAGATGGCGCGAAACGTAGGATTTGTTCAGCGGCGCCGACAACGTTGATGAAGCAGGAAACCTGCATTAATAGACAGGTTGACGCCCTTTGGCGGGAAGCTTTTTGACTAAGAGAGCGTCACTTTAGGAGTGACATGCCACGATCCCGGATTGAACGGCGGAGCCGATCCGAATTCGTTCCACCTTGGCGCCGATACAACACGAGGGCGCACCTCCTGCGGCCCTCATCCTCAGTCGGAAAACCCAAATGGCGCGTCCGTGCGCCGGTAGTGATCAGGCAAGATCTGTCGGCCGATTGGCGGTTCCGACCGGGATGTGCAGCTATCGCGTTGGCAAAGACGACAGGTAATGCCGATGGGCGTTGGCACAACGGACGTGTTGTCCTTATGATAGACCAGACGTTCGACGTGGCTGGCTTCGCAAACCAGCGCCACGGCCCGATCGACGCGCGGAAGTCCAAAGGCACCTCCCCCGGAACTTACGGTTCGAGCGATCGAAAAAAATAGTTGGCCATCCGGCAACTCTAGCCACTGCGTTACCACCGTCCTCGGCGTTGTAAAAACCTGGTGCAACGTCCAAAGGGGGCAACCACCGCCATGTCGTGCGAAGGGAAAATTTGCGCTGTCGAGGCGCTTGGACACGTTGCCTGCAGAATCCACACGGATAAAGAAGAAGGGGATCCGCTCTTGTCCGGGCTTCTGCAGTGTGGTCAGCCGATGTGCCGTCTGTTCGAAACTGGTGCCAAATTGACGCGAGAGCGCTTCGACATCATAGCGGCGCGCTTCAACCGCTTTGGCAAATTGCGTGTAGGGCATGACAACGGCTGCTGCAAAGTAGCCTGCGAGCGCCCGGTACGCTAATCGTCGCCCACTCTCTGTCGCAAGATTGCCTTCTTGAACGAACTTTTGAATATCGCCCTCGGATTCAAGATAGGCGAGTTGCTGTGCAAGTTGAAAGTTTTGGCTTGCCAGATCCAAGCAGTCGTCAAGTAGAACCTCATGCCTGTGTCGGTCCAGTCGGCGGACCGATCCTGACATGATCTCCGTTGGTAATCGTCTCACTCGAAGATTGTGACGTTGCATAAGATAGAATGGAAGCCCGCCAGCCTCCTTCACCGCCGCCGCCAACTTTTCTGCCGCAACATCAAGGCCAGGAAAGCAATTACGTCGAGCTGCGAGGAACCGTCGCACGCCCGCAACAGGATCTGCTCCTTCATCGATCCCTCCGTCGAGGGCGGCCTGTCGTTGATCGGCAAGAACAATCTGTTCCTCCTTGTACGAGGTGTAGAGCCGCAGCATCGCTTCTGCAAACCCCGGAAAGCTGCTGAGCACGTCTGCGACTTCGAGCGGTGATATCTCTATGCCACTGAATATTGGATCCTTCATGGTCGATTGTAGTCGCGCAAGGATTTCGGGCGTGCCGTCGTCGGCAAAGAGCGACATGTCGAGCTTGTAGATCTTCGCAAGTCGCAGAAGAATCTCGGCCGTAACTGGTCGCTGATTCCCCTCCATGAGCGCGACATAAGAAGGGGAGACATCGAGGTCAGATGCCATGTCGGCTTGAGTGAGGCCAAGATTTTTCCGCAAGCGTCGAAGTCGCGGACCGAGATAAACGCAGAGTTTTTCCATACACCGATTACAGCATTACAAAATATCCTTGTAAAGTTTGACAACATCACAAAGGCACCGGCTGAAAAGAAAACGGCGACCCGCTATTGCAGTGCACACAACTGGCCGACCCTTGGAGGAGTAAATGTCGTATTCAGATAGTGTTGAAGGAGCCAAAACCTTGATTGTCGAAAACCACGCATGGTCCGGCCTCACTGCCGAAGCTGTCGCTCGCATGCGCCTTCAGAACAGATTCAGAACCGGTCTAGACATTGCGCGCTATACCGCTGCGATCATGCGTCGGGACATGGGCGCCTATGATCAAGACCCGAGCAAATATACGCAGTCGCTCGGATGCTGGCATGGGTTTATTGCCCAACAGAAAGTCATCTCGCTGAAAAAGCACTTCGGCACGACGGAACGCCGTTACATCTATCTCTCAGGTTGGATGGTTACGGCACTGCGGTCGCAGTTCGGTCCGCTCCCCGACCAGTCCATGCATGAAAAAACGAGCGTGCCGGCCCTTGTCGAGGAGATCTACACCTTCTTGCGCCAGGCAGATTCACGCGAACTCGGCATGTTGTTCAGGGAAATCGACAAAGCCCGGGTGGAGGGTGACCGAGCGCGGGAACAGCAGCTGGTTCAGGCGGTCGACAATCATCAGACCCACGTCATTCCCATCATTGCTGATATTGATGCAGGTTTCGGAAATGCCGAAGCAACCTACCTGCTGGCGAAAAAGTTGATTGAAGCCGGCGCCTGCGCGCTGCAGATCGAGAACCAGGTCTCCGATGAAAAGCAGTGCGGCCATCAGGACGGAAAGGTGACCATTCCGCACGAGGAATTCGTCGCCAAGATCCGCGCATGCCGCTACGCGTTTCTCGAGCTCGGCATCGACGACGGCATCATCGTGGCTCGCACCGATTCACTCGGCGCAGGCCTTACCAAGCAGATCGCCTTCAGCGTCAGCGAAGGCGACATCGCCGACCTGTACAACGGCTTCCTGGATTGCGACGATGTCACCGGCCAGCCACCCTCCAACGGCGACGTGTTGATCACGCGCGGCTCGAAGCTCTTGCGGCCGAAGCGGCTGCGTTCCAACCTTTATCAGTTTCGTGAAGGCACAGGCGCCGACCGCTGCGTGATTGACTGCATCAATGCGCTTAACAATGGCGCCGACTTGCTGTGGATCGAGACCGAAAAGCCTCATGTCGAACAGATCGCGAGCATGATGGACCGCATCCGGCAGGTGATCCCCAATGCCAAGCTGGTCTATAACAACTCGCCCTCTTTTAACTGGACGCTGAATTTCCGGCAGCAGGTTTTTGATGGTTGGCAGAGCGAAGGAAGGGACGTCTCTGGGTTCGACAGGGCCAAGCTGATGAGCGAACAATATGACGACAGCGATTTGGCGCGGGAAGCCGACGAAAAAATCAGGACCTTCCAGCATGACGCCTCCAAACGCGCCGGCATTTTCCATCACCTGATTACGCTGCCGACCTATCACACCACGGCGCTCTCGACGGACAATCTCGCCAAAGAATATTTCGGCGCGCAGGGCATGCTCGGTTACGTCGCCAACGTCCAGCGAAGGGAAATCCGCCAGGGCATTGCCTGCGCGAAGCACCAGAACATGGCTGGTTCTGACATTGGCGACGATCACAAAGAGTATTTTGCCGGCGAGGCGGCGCTTAAGGCCGGCGGAGCCAATAACACGATGAACCAGTTTGCGGCCTGATGCAGACCTACCTTGCAAGGGACCTGCAGCAGGCCTGCGTCCTTTACCTTACCGGAGGAAGTAATGTCGAACGACGAAGAGAAAAAGAAACCGATCTTGCTGGAGCGACCGCGGGCTGTCTTTTCGCAAGAGGACTTTGAGCTCATCCGGGTAGCTGTCGCCCACTATCTGCACGTGGTGAAAAACGAGCCAGTGGCAGTAAAATACTCAAACCTGCATCACCGGCTCGGCCGGATATCTTAAGATCGCAGCTCTTGTAATCGCGCGTCGCAATTGCGCTCGAAGAGTTTCGTTCCGAACCCTGAACCGCGCCGGGTTTGCCGGAGGCCGTTTGGTTTAAGTTATGCGGCCATGGCTGGCTCGTCCAGCATGGCATAGTAACGTTCTTCGGCTTCGGCAGGCGGAATGTTTCCTATGGGCTCCAGAAGACGCCGGTTGTTGAACCAATCCACCCATTCGAGTGTGGCGAACTCCACGGCTTCGAAATTGCGCCATGGTCCCCGCCGATGGATGACCTCGGCCTTGTAGAGGCCGTTGATCGTTTCGGCGAGAGCGTTGTCGTAACTGTCGCCGACGCTTCCAACGGAAGGCTCGATGCCTGCCTCCGCCAGCCGTTCGGAATACTTAATCGATACGTATTGAACACCCCTGTCGGAGTGGTGGATGAGCCCACCGCGATGGACTGGCCGCCGGTCATGGAGTGCCTGGTCCAGGGCATCGAGGACGAAACCCGCATGAGCGGTTCGGCTCGCCCGCCAGCCGACGATGCGGCGGGCGAACGCGTCGATCACGAAAGCGACGTAAACGAAGCCTTGCCAAGTGGCTACATACGTGAAATCGGAAAGCCACAACATGTTCGGCGCGGGAGCGCAGAACTGGCGGTTCACGCGGTCGAGCGGACATAGAGCGGCCTTGTCAGACACGGTCGTTTTGACGGGCTTTCCACGGATAATGCCCTGAAGACCCATCATTCTCATAAGCCGAGAAACAGTGCATCGAGCTATGTCGAAGCCTTCCCGCTGCAACTGCCGCCATACTTTCCGCACGCCGTAGACTTGGAAATTCTCATTGAACACTCGGCGTATCTCGACCTTCATGGCCGCGTCGCGACGAGCGCGGGCCGACAGGCGGTCCACGTCCGTGCGCTTGGCGATGGCGTCATAGTAAGTGGACGGGGCAATCGGCAGCAGCCTGCAGATCGGCTCGACCCCGAACTTTGAGCGGTGTTCGTCGATGAAGGAAATCATCGCTTCAGTGGGCGGTCGAGCTCCGCCTGGGCAAAATAAGCCGACGCCTTACGCAAAATCTCATTGGCCTGTCGAAGCTCGCGGTTCTCCCGCTCAAGGGCCTTCATCTTCTCGGCGACATCGCTTGGAAGGCCTGCTCGTTTGCCGCTGTCAACATCGGCTTTCTTCACCCACTCATGCAGCGTATGTGCCGAGCAGCCAATCTTGGCGGCTATGGATGAAACTGCCGCCCACCGGGATGGATGCTCGGCCTCATGGTCCAAAACCATGCGGATGGCTCGGTCACGAACTTCAGGTGAAAATTTGTTGGTCGTCTTGCTCATATCGGCTCCACTTTCTCACGAGTTGGAGCCTCCGGCAAACCCGGCGCGGTTCACCCCCTCTGCGGGAAGACAATTAGAACACAGATCAGTTCATTCGGCAGCTGTTAGTTCCCAGCTAGCGAGCCCTGAGGAAAAATATCATGGATAACAACAATGCTTGTGTCTTAGTCGACGGCCATAGTGCCGAATTGAAACTTCGATCAAGCACGATCGGTCCGAACGTCCTCGGCATTGGATCCCTCTACGAGCAGACGAAGATGTTCACCTATGATCCTGGCTTCACTTCGACTGCGTCGTGCGAGTCCAGCATCACCTTTATTGATGGCGACGAAGGCGTTCTGCTGCATCGCGGTTATCCGATCGAACAGCTTGCCGAGCACGGCGACTTCCTCGAAGTCTGTTACCTGCTGCTCTACGGCGAATTGCCGACCGCAGCCCAGAAGAAGGACTTCGACTATCGGGTCGTGCACCACACCATGGTGCATGAACAAATGTCCCGCTTCTTCACCGGTTTCCGCCGCGATGCGCATCCGATGGCCGTCATGTGCGGCTGCGTCGGCGCTCTGTCGGCCTTCTATCACGACTCCACCGACATCACCGATCCGCACCAGCGCATGGTCGCAAGCCTTCGTATGATCGCCAAGATGCCGACGCTTGCCGCCATGGCCTACAAGTACCATATCGGCCAGCCCTTCGTTTACCCGAAGAACGATCTCGACTATGCGTCGAATTTCCTGCGCATGTGCTTTGCCGTGCCCTGCGAGGAATATGTGGTCAATCCGGTGCTTGCCCGCGCCATGGACCGCATCTTCATCCTGCACGCGGATCATGAACAGAACGCATCGACCTCGACGGTTCGCCTCGCCGGCTCTTCCGGCGCCAATCCCTTTGCTTGCATCGCCGCCGGCATCGCATGCCTCTGGGGCCCGGCCCATGGCGGCGCCAACGAAGCTGCGCTCAACATGCTGACGGAAATCGGCACGGTCGACCGCATTCCGGAATATATCGCCCGCGCCAAGGACAAGAACGATCCGTTCCGATTGATGGGCTTCGGTCATCGCGTTTACAAGAACTACGATCCGCGCGCCAAGATCATGCAGAAGACGGCGCACGAGGTCCTCGGCGAACTCGGCATCAAGGACGATCCGCTGCTCGACATCGCGATCGAACTGGAGCGTATCGCGCTGACCGATGACTATTTCATCGAGAAGAAGCTTTACCCGAATGTCGACTTCTATTCCGGCATCACGCTGAAGGCGCTCGGCTTCCCCACGACCATGTTCACGGTACTATTTGCGCTCGCCCGCACCGTCGGCTGGATTGCCCAGTGGAACGAGATGATCGAAGATCCGGATCAGCGTATCGGCCGCCCGCGCCAGCTCTATACCGGCGCACCGCTGCGCGAATACGTTCCGCTTTCAAAGCGCTGAGCGACATCCGTGATGAAACGAATACCCGGCTGCTCAGCTGCGATCTCGCAGGGTTGAATGCAATGGCGACCGAACAGTGGTGCTTGACGAATCTTGCTTCCCTTGCGAAGGCCTAGCGCGAGCATGCGAAGACGTTGAAAGCGACCGTTCTGCTCGTTGAACTCAGCGACTTCGCGGACGTCAAACGTATCTATGCCGCCCCCCTCTAGACCCCCTACCCCTGCTGGCGGTGGAAGGCGTTGGCGAAAGGTGCAAAAGTGAAATCGAGACCTTGATCGCTCTCAGTCAAGCTGCGCGCCGCCTTCACCGCAACGATCAGGAACAACATTGCTCCGGCGTCCCCGTTCAGCATAAACGTTCAGATGAACAAAGCTGTAGACGTTGACGATCGGAACAGGAAGAACGGGAATGACGCTCACTGCTGCGCTAACGAGGCATCTAAAAAATCCGGAGCAATTCCTCGACCTATCCGAGCCTAGCACGCACACGGCTACATCTATGAAGCGCTTTGCGGTCTTTAACCCGTCCACCGGCGATCTGCTGGCCGAGGTGCCGGACATGAGTGCCGAAGAGGTTTCCGCAGCCATTGACAAGGCGCATGCTGCCCAAGCGCCTTGGGCTGGGCTCACCGCCCGGGCGCGCTCGGACATCCTGTGGAAGTGGCACCGGCTGATCCTCGAACATAGCGACGATCTTGCCGTGATCTTGACGGCTGAGATGGGAAAGCCGCTGGGAGAGGCGAAATCGGAAGTCTTGTACGCGGCGGCATATCTCTAATGGTACGCCGAAGAGGCCAACCGCATTTACGGCGAGACCATTTCAGCGCCCTCCAATGACAGGCGTATGCTGGTGATCAAGCAACCAATCGGTGTTGTCGGGGCCATTACCCCTTGGAACTTTCCGGCCTCGATGGTAGCGCGCAAGATTTCGCCGGCGCTTGCCGCTGGCTGTACCGTTGTCTTGAAGCCCGCTGAGCAAACGCCCCTCGTTGCCGGGGCCATGTTCGCCCTCGCGCGTGCAGCTGGTTTCCCGGAGGGCGTTCTCAATTTCGTCTATGCGTCAGAGGGTGACGCTATCGGTCGTGAATTGTGTTCAAACCCAAAGGTGCGAAAGATCAGTTTCACAGGGTCGAACGAAGTCGGCCGATTACTGATGCGCTAGTGCTCCGACCAAATCAAGCGCATCAGCTTCGAACTCGGCGGGAACGCCCCYTTCATCGTCTTCGACGATGCTGATATCGACGCCGCCGTTGACGGCCCGATCCGAGCCAAGTTTCGCAATGCTGGGCAGACCTGCGTGTCCGCCAATCGGCTGTACGTCCAAAAACGCGTCTATGACGAATTTGCTGAAAAGTTCACCGCGCACGCGCGAAGACTTCGCGTTGGCGACGGCTTTGAACAGGACACCGCGATCGGGCCTCTGATCGACAATCATGCTCTGACAAAGATCGAAGCGCATGTCGATGACGCTGTCAAAAACGGGGCAATAGTGCGATGTGGTGGGCGGCGCATCGGCACGTCCGGAACATTTTTTGAGCCGACCGTGATTACAAATGTCGTCAGCTCAATGCGCATCGCCCAGGAAGAGACTTTCGGTCCTCTGGCACCAATCATCCGTTTCGACGACCCGGAGCAAGTCGTGCGATACGCTAACGATACGATCTACGGCCTCGCCGCCTATTTCTATGCTTCGAACCTCAGGCGGGTCTGGCGTGTGGCCGAGGCGCTGGAATACGGGATGGTCGGCATTAACACCGGCCGCATGTCGTCGGAGGCTGCACCCTTTGGAGGGATCAAGCAGTCAGGCATTGGACGTGAAGGCTCCCGCCACGGCCTCGAGGACTATCTTGAAATGAAGTACCTTTGCCTGGGTGGCCTCTGACGCGGATTAAGACCTCCCGCGATTTGACGCTGTTGATACCAGTCTCTCTCGCAAAAAAGAGGCTGCCGTCCTTGTTCGGCGGCAGCCAAGTCGCTTGGGAGGCGAATTCAAAGCTCAAGCGACTGATCCCCTAAACGAAGCCCTTTTCGTACGTGTCGCCGATCAGATACCTATCGCTTCATAGGCATCGGCGATCTGTCGGATTGACGCGACATAGGCGGCGGTTCGGTAGTCACCGAGTTCCGGTTGCTGCTCCATCAGGTCAGCAATGCGCCCCCAGGTGCTTCGCATCACGTCTTCCAGTCCGGAACGAACGAGATCGATTTCCGCGCCGCCTTCGAGGAACTCGTCACGGATGTCGGCAGGGAACTCCTTACCGGTCATGCATTCGAGGGCCGGTGCGATGGTCTGGTTGCGCCGCTCGCGCCGGCGGCGCTCCATCAAGCCGAAGCCGAAGGGATATGCGTGAGATTCTTCACCCATTCGAAGTAGCTGACGATCAGGCCGCTTCTTTGTTGCGAACATCCTTCCATTAACAACACGGCACAAGTCTGGCGGACCGGTAAGTAGGGGCACACTCCCAAGGACCCTACGAGCCGGAACCAATGCCTAACGCAATATGACCACTAATGCAACGAGTGTCTTAGTTTGCGATATATGGATCAGGTGTAACATCGCTTTCAAGATCATTGGGCTGCATCTGATGCGCCAGCGCACGAGCCATCCATTGGATGTCGCTCCCCAATCGAGGTTGCGACACCGCACCCTGGCAAGTTTAAATGTAAATGGCGTGGCCACTGATCAGGCCTTCCGGGCCGTCCGCTTTGACGACCGATTACACTTAGTTCCAAGAAGTGACGACACCCGCGCCCCCTTCGGTCCGGGCCAAGCGGCTACACAACACGGATACCGCAGCGTTATTAAGCCAATAACTCACGGCGATACATTCGGGTCGAACAGACATACTTAAAACAAATGTTGCATTTCGATTTACCACACGATACGCTTCGAAAACGGGGCAGCAGCCTGGGATACCGATCGGGACGCACAAGCTGAGCCGAGGTGCGCCGCGATGAGCCGCGCCGACAATCAAGAAGCACTAACAAAGGGGAATATCGGATGAACAAATTTTTAAAAATGTTGACAGCGGCGTCGTCGGTCGCGGTTGCTTCGGCAATTCCATTAGCCAAAGCAAATGCCGGTGAGGTACTTGATCGCGTACGCGCAACCAAGACGCTGACAGTTGCGGTCGGAACGGACTGGGGGCCGATGTCGCGCATGAATGACAAGCACGAACTTGATGGTGACGATGTCGATATCGCTAAGGGAGTTGCTAAGTACCTAGGGGTGGAGGTCAAGTTTGTTACGCCTGCCTGGGATCTCATCACCTCTGGCCAGTGGGAGGGTCGCTGGGATCTTTCTATGGGTCAAATGACGCCAACCAAGGAGCGTGCGGAAAAATTAAACTTCCCAGCTGTCTACGTGTGGGCGCCAGAAGTTGCCGTTGTTCACAAAGACAGCAAGGCGACGACGCTTTCGGATTTGGACGGAAAGATTGTCGGCGTCGGAGCGGGCAACGTGGCGGAATCCTACGCCAATCACAACTTCAATCCCAGTTGGATTGACGCCAAGCCGGTGCAGTACCAATTTACGCCAGGCCAAGTGAAGACGTATGGATCCAGCAACGTCGCATTCGACGACCTTCGTCTCGGCGACGGTGTTCGTTTAGATGCGGTTCTCGGTGATGATACGGTGGCCCGTGAAGCAATAAAATCAGGCTATCCGATCAAGGTGCTTGGTACCCTCTTCTACGCGCCAGGTGCAATCTCAATTTTGAAGGGCGACGACGAATTCAATGACAAGATCGCGGCCGCCGTCAAGAGTATGAAAGATGACGGTACCCTTTCCAAGATGTCGATCAAGTGGTTCGGGGTGGACTACTGCGAACAAAAATAAGACATCACGCGTTAGCGGCCCGGCTCGGCCGGGCCCATTTTCTTGAAGGGTCTATCATGCTATATCGGGATACAGTTGAATCCGAGGTGCTTGTTCATAAGCCTTGGTTCGTCGCCCTGATCTTCGTCGCAATGCTTGCATTTTTTCTTTCGTTCAACCTTGCGGGCACGACCTTCGGCGAACTTATGCGGCCGGTTATTGGCGACCCGCTACAAAGCGGAATTTACGGGCGTTTTGCGATCGCCTTCGTACTTGCGATCATATTTAGCCTCAACATCGTAGTAGTTGGATTTATTCCATTACAGGTGCAGATTGGCATCGTATGGATGGAACTATTGCTGCTGTTTCTCGCCTTTTTCAGATCATTCAATCTGAGCATGCCCTTCATATGGGAGAATTTGCCTTACCTCATCTCCCAAGGGGTGGTGACTACGATCTATGTTTCAGCGGTCTCGCTTTTCTTTGCCTCGCTAATCGCGATTGTCGCCGCGGTCGCAAAGCTTTCAAGCAATGGCTTCGCATATGCCACCGCCAGTTTTTACACCTCTTTTTTCCGGGGTCTGCCCCTTCTCATGCAGATTTATCTGATTTACCTCGGTTTGCCTCAGTTGGGGATTGTGCTCAATGCCGTTCCCTCGGGCATCTTGGCGTTGTCGCTCTGTGTGGGAGCCTATATGACAGAGATCTTTCGCGCCGGTATCCAGAGTATCGACCGGGGCCAATGGGAAGCGTCAAGATCCATCGGTTTTGGCTTCGGTCTGACCATGCGCAAGATCATCTTGCCGCAGGCTTTTCCTGTCATCATTCCACCGATGGGAAATACGTTCATCTCAATGCTAAAGGATAGTTCGCTTGTGTCGGTACTCGGCGTGTGGGAATTGACGTTCCTTGCCCGCACAATCGGTCAGCCGACGTTTCATCACATGGAGATGCTGATAGCAGCATCGCTCATCTATTGGACAATGTCTGTCTGCCTCGAGATTGGTCAATCACGGCTCGAGCGCCATTTCGGGAGGAGTATGGTACGATGACCCTTAGCAATACATTTGAAGTGAAGGGGGCCGATGAGCGCAACTCTTTGCAGGGGATTGACAACATGCCGCCAGTGCATGTGCCGTCATCCCACAAGTCTTCGAAGCAGAAGCAGGTCTCGATGAGCGCAGAAAAAATAATTGAAGCGACGAACGTTTCCAAGTGGTACGGCGCCTTCAGGGCACTCACTGATGTCAATATTACTGTCAGCAAAAGCGAACGCATCGTCATCTGCGGCCCCTCCGGATCGGGAAAATCGACACTGATCCGATGTTTCAACCGACTTGAGGCGCATCAGGAGGGTGAGATTGCCATTAACGGGATCAGGTTGCACAACAGAATGCGTAACGTCACCGAAGTTCGCAAGAATGTCGGTATGGTGTTCCAGCACTTCAATCTCTTTCCCCACATGACCGTGCTGATGAATTGTATGGCCGGTCCAATGTGGATTAATGGCGTGCCCGAGGCAGAGGCCAAAAAGATCGCTCTTAAGTTCCTAGAGCGCGTTCGCATCCCCGATCAAGCGAACAAATACCCAGCCCAATTATCAGGCGGACAACAGCAGCGCGTCGCGATTGCCCGTTCTCTGTGTATGGAACCAGCAGTGATGTTATTTGATGAGCCTACCTCAGCACTCGACCCTGAAATGGTTTCGGAGGTACTAGAAACTATGACTAGTCTGGCGCGTGAGGGAATGACCATGGTTTGCGTCACCCACGAGATGGGTTTTGCCCGAGCCGTCGCGGATCGGGTAATTTTCATGGATTGTGGTCGAATTGTCGAAGAGGGCAACCCCGATGACTTCTTTGGCAACCCCAAGCACGACAGAACAAAGCTGTTCCTCAGCCAAATCTTGACACATTGAAAGCTGTTATTTCACGCTTGGCTTTGTCTGGTTAGACTTCTGACACCAGACGTCATTAACGTGGCGAACTATCGAGAATGTGGCTTTGCGTGCGTCGACCTATATCTTCTCGAAGACGCAATTGATTATCGTCTAACGCCTTCGCAAGGAGGCGTGCGGCAGCTTGGTGCCGTCGCAGCGGCACCGCATCCGGCGAGCTAGCCGTCACCCATGCTTGTCGATATCTCCCAACAATATTACCGAAGCCGTCGTAACCACAGACTTGCGCGATCGGTTACATGTTTGGTGATCCTTCACAGGAAGTCCGGAGTTCCAGAGGTCCAGTATCCCCACGCCGAGGACCGCCTTGCTTTGTCACGGTGATATCGATGTTTTGCTGAGGTGAGCGGTATCGCCACGTTGCTAACAACGAGGATAACGACGTGTCTATCCATCAGCTTGAGATTTTGGCGGGCAGTATGCGGCGCCGGAAGTTCACACGAACTTCCAAGGAATCGATCGTTTCGGAGACGCTGACTGGCGAGATGACGGTGACGGAGGTTGCGCGACGTCACGACGTTGATCGGTCACTGGTTTATCGGTGGCGTCGTGAGCTTGGTGTTGCAGAGAGAGCGGAAGAGCCGCGCGCCTTCGTTCCGGTGAAGGTACAACAGGCGCCGGACTCGGCAATGGGAATGCCGGCTGCGACGGCGTCTTCTGCGATCGAAATCCATGTTGGCCGGGGCCGGTCGGTGCGGGTCACTCGTGACTTTGATGCCTCGACGTTGTCGCGCGTGCTTGATGTGCTGGAGGGACGATGATCCCGATCAGTTCGAACGTCAGAGTGTGGATTGCCAGCGGTCACTGCGATATGCGCAAGGGTATGCAGGGGTTGGCTCTCATCGTGCAAGAGGGGCTTRGCCGCAATCCGTTCCAGGGCGACGTTTTTGTTTTCCGCGGGAGAAATGGTCGATTGATCAAGGCCCTATGGCATGACGGTGTCGGACTATCGCTTTATGCCAAACGGCTCGACCGAGGCCACTTTATTTGGCCGGCGACAGTGGACGGAGCCATTGCCCTTACAGCCGGGCAGATGTCCTACCTTCTTGAGGGAATAGACTGGCGAAATCCGCAACAGACATGGCGTCCGACGAGCGCCGGATAGGTGCATTTTGCGGCTCGAACCTTGAAGAAAAGCTATGCAAATCAGTGGCTTTGTGGTTTGATCCGGACATGGAAAACGGCCTGGAAAACCACTCCGATTATGCCGCTGCACTTGAAGCAGAGCTGGTCGTGGCGCGTGCGGAGCGCGCCGTTGCCTTAGCCGAACTTGCCGTCGCCAAAGCCAAGGAAGCGGACGATCAAGCCACCATTCTGCGTCAGAAGGTCCATATCGAAAAGCTGCAAAGGCAATTGCGTGGTCAGAAATCGGAGCGGACTGCCAGGCTGATCGCTCAAATGGAGCTGATGCTCGAGGATGCCGAGGCGGCGGCCACCGAGGATGAACTTGCCGCTGAAATGGCCATTGCTGCGGCCGCCCCCATTGCTGTCGCCGGCTTCACACGCAAACGCCCCGTTAAGAAGCCATTCCCCGATCACCTGCCGCGCGAGCGTGTCGTTGTGCCCGGTCCGGTCGCCTGCAGCTGCTGCGGTAGTGACCGGCTGCGCAAGCTGGGCGAAGATGTCACCGAGACGATGGAGAGCATTCCACGCTCCTGGAAAGTCATTCAGACGGTGCGCGAGAAGTTCACCTGC
Source organism: Rhizobium sp. BR 314 (assembly GCF_047445805.1). Taxonomy (NCBI): domain Bacteria; kingdom Pseudomonadati; phylum Pseudomonadota; class Alphaproteobacteria; order Hyphomicrobiales; family Rhizobiaceae; genus Rhizobium; species Rhizobium sp. BR 314. Next base: position 44,209 of record NZ_JARWLA010000043.1, read on the forward strand.
CGCGACTGCGAGAAGATCAGCCAGGCACCGGCCCCATTCCACGTCATTCCCAGAGGCTGGGCAGGTCCAAGCCTTCTGGCGATGATCCTCTACGACAAATTCGGCCAACACATTCCCCTTAATCGTCAGGTGGAACGATTTGCGCTTGAGGGCGTGTCAATCAGCCTGTCGACGGCAGCCGATGCTATCGGTTCTTGTTGCCATGCCCTTGATCCAATCCTGAGGCGGATCGAGGCTCACACCTTTGCAGCCGAGCGGATTCACGGCGACGATACCACGGTTCCGGTTCTCGCAGCCGGCAAGACCGATACTGCTCGGATCTGGACATATGTGCACGATGATGCCCCGTTCGGTGGCACGGCGCCGCCGTCGGCGATGTTCTATTATTCCCGCGACCGCAGCGGTGACCATCCGCAGGCGCATCTGGCCGGCTATTGCGGCATCCTGCAAGCAGATGCCTATGGCGGTTATACCAAGCTCTATCTTCCTGATCGCAGTCCAGGTCCGATCTATGAGGCAGCGTGCTGGGCGCACGCAAGGCGACCATTCTTCATCATGGCCGATCTCGAGGCCAATGCCCGGCGCAAGGCTCAGGGCAAACCCGCTGCCGTCATCTCACCAATCGCCATCGAGATGGTGCGCCGGATCGATGCGCTGTTCGAGATCGAACGTCAGATCAATGGCCAGACGGCCGATGAGCGCAAGGCGACGCGTCAGCAGCATAGCAAGCCACTGATCGCCAACATGGAGCGGTGGGTGCGCGAGCAACGTGCCAAGCTGTCTCGCGACAATGATCTGGCCAAAGCGTTCGACTACATGTTGAACCGCTGGGTATCGTTTACTCGTTTCCTCGACGATGGCCGGATCTGCCTGTCGAACAACGCGGCAGAGCGTTCGCTGCGCGGAATTGCATTGGGAAGAAAGGCTTGGCTATTCGCCGGCTCCGACCGTGGTGGTCAACGAGCTGCCGCCATGTACAGTTTGATCGTCACCGCAAAGATGAACCATGTCGATCCGCAGGCCTGGCTTGCCGATGTGCTTGCCCGTATCGCCGACCACCCGGCAAACAGGATCGACGAGTTGTTGCCGTGGGCTTGGAAGGCCGAAAAGGCGGCACCTATTGCGGCGGCCGCGTAAACAGTTCCCGAAACAGCTCCTCTGACCGTTGCAGGCCTTCATCCGTTAAGATCAACGACTTCGACTTGTTCACCGGATCGGCGATCAGCCCCTTCTTGAACAAACGATCCGTCGTCTCCCAGTCCAAACCCTTCCAGGCTCGATACCCGTCATGCAGCGTCAGCCACAACAGCGCCAGCACCGCATCGTCGATCTTGTCTTCGTCGATATCCATTGCGAGAGCTTATCACGTGCAAATACGAAATTAATGCGGTACTCGCCGAATGCGTACGTCTCGACCATATTCAGCCAACTTGCGTGTTTCGGCGTGTGGTGGAATTCAAGCCGCTTGAGCACACGACGGGCTTCGGCGGCAGGAAACGCGTCGTATAGCGCGCCGGGTGAATGGGTAGAGAGATTGTCCATAACAACACGAATGGTCTTTGCGTCAGCATAGTCAATGTCGACCAGTTCGCGCATGCACTCGGCGAAGTCCTTGTTGGTGCGCCGATCGGTGACCTTCACCCGCCGCCATGGCTGATGCGCGTCCAAGAAAACGAAAAGATTGACGGTGCCATTGCGGCGATATTCACAATCGTAGCGCAAGGGCTGCATCGGCTTTGCAGAAATGGGGTCCCGCRCCTCGCCAATCAGTTGGACCGGGCTTTCGTCAAAGCAGACAACCGGCCTTTGCGGGTCTGGGGCTTCGGCATACAGGTCCAGGACGTCTTCCATTCGGGCGACATATTCCCCGTCGACCTTGGGAATGCACCACATGTCTTTTCGCCATGGCTTGAGATGATTTTCACCAAGCCTTCGGCGCACGGTCTCGCAGGAGATCTGCGCGTGATCGGTCAGCTTGATCATCTCGTCAGCCAGAAGCTCAAGCGTCCAACGTGCCCGGCCGGGCGGCGGAGTTGAGCAAGCCGTCGCCACCAGMAGTGCTTCCTCCTTGGCTGATAGTTTGCGGGCAACGCCGGGCCGTGGCTCCTCACTCAACGCGCCTTCGAGATTGGCCTCTACCAGGCGGCGCTTGGTGCGATAGATGGTCGATCCGCTGACATTCAAAGTCGCAGCGATGACCTCGTCGCTCACACCCTCATTCGCCGCCAACAGGATTTGTGCACGCTTGAGCCTGCGCGCCGAGTGACGGCCACCGCTCAAAAGAGCGTTCAGTTGCTCACGTTCAAGCTGGTTGAGTTCCACATGATATCTTATATTCATTTGAGCCTCCTGATGCGATGAAACACAGGTTAAACTCAAATGAATCAAACGTTTGGCAAAGAGCCTCCTGCCGGAGCGCCACAGTTCACGCAGCTGCAGGGCCAATACCTGGCCTTCATTTATGCCTAYACCAGGATCTTCAAACGCTCCCCGGCAGAAGCGGACATGCGTCGCCACTTTGAGGTGACCGCACCGTCTGTACACCAGATGGTGATAACCCTGGAAAAGGCCGGTCTCATTCAACGCCAGCCTGGAGAAGCGCGAAGCATTCAATTGCTCGTACAACCCGAAGCGCTGCCAATCTTGCGATAGCTCAACCCGTCAGAATCTCTGCGGAACGGTACTAGAAGCATCCTGGGCCGAGCGCAACGATGCGGGTACCGTTTTGTCCGTGGTGTCGGCAACCTCAAGTCGGATTCCGATTTTAGTGAGATCCGCCGCCAGCGATGGATCGGCCTGCATAAGATAGATGGTGTAACGGGCGGATCCCAGCCAGGCGAGTTTGAAGGCTTGGTGGTCGTCCCTCACAATGATGGTGTCGCGGAGTCAGGAGTGGCCTGCTCCATAGCATCACGGAGAGACGACCATGAAGCAGTATGCCGGAATCGATGTCTCGTTGGAATACTCGAGTGTGTGCGTGGTGGATGCGGATGGCCGCATCGTGCGCGAGGCAAAGGTCCACAGTGAACCCGATGCGCTGATCGCCTGGTTTGGCGAGCAGGGCGCGGCGATGGAACGAATTGGTCTTGAGGCTGGCCCCTTGTCGCAATGGCTTTACGCGGAAATGGCGAAGGCGGATCTGGCGGTCGAACTGATCGAGACGCGCCACGTGCGGGCGGCCTTCAAGACGATGCCCGTGAAGACCGACAAGAAGGACGCACGGGGTATTGCGCAGTTAATGCGGCTTGGCTGGTTCAGGCCGGTCCACTGCAAATCTCTTCCGGCCCAGGAGGTGCGAGCGCTGCTGACCGCACGCAAGCTCATCCAGGGAAAACTTCACGACATCGAGATGAGCCTCCGGGGCATTCTGCGCGGTTTCGGCCTCAAGGTAGGGCCGACCACGCGGCGCACCTATGCGGCACGGATCCGCGAGCTGATTGAAGGTCATCCGACCTTGGAGGCGATCACCGTTTCACTGTTGAAGGTGCGCGACGCGCTTATGGACGAATTTGCAGGTTTTGAACGAAAGCTGCGTGTCATGGCCCGTCAGGACGATAATGCACGTCGGCTGATGACGACGCCCGGCGTTGGCGTGCTGGTGGCGCTGACATTCGTGTCGGCTGTTGACGCGCCTGAGCGCTTCCGATCATCACGAGCGGTGGGGCCGCATTTCGGATTGACGCCCAAGAAGTATCAATCGGGCGAAACCGATTATAGCGGCCGCATCTCGAAGATCGGTGATGCGGGCGTACGAACCGCGCTCTACGAGGCGGCCAATGTCATCCTGACGCGCCCCGTGAAGGGTTCGGATCTCAAAAGCTGGGCGCTGGCGGTTGCAAGACGTGCGGGACCCAGAAAGGCGCGTGTTGCGCTGGCCCGTAAGCTGGCGGTGGTGTTGCACCACATGCTCAGGGATAAAACCAACTTCATTCCCCACAAGGCGGCGTCAGCCATGACCGCCTGAGCAGGAAGCGAGACAACAAGACAAGGTTTCGGGCGGGCACCACCATCAGCCCACCGGAGCAAGGTCCCTTCGCCGGGACGATGGAGCGGATAGGCCGATGAACCGCAAGCAGCACTGAGGTGACTGCGCGTCCTTAGATTGGCCAGCCGGTCCTCAGCAGACCCCATAAAGCAGCGACCCCGGCGTCGACTGCGGACAGAAGCAAGCACTCGGCGAGGGATTAAGCTCAAAAGGGATTGACTCGGGACAGCCCGTTAC
>NZ_JARWLA010000044.1:0-48261 GCF_047445805.1 Rhizobium sp. BR 314
TGGCGCCCCGCCCCTCGCGGTGTGGCAGGCATAACAGTCCGCGGCCACCGCGACATAGGCGCCGCGCTTGGCAAGATCCTTCATCTGATCGCTCGTCAAAGCCTGGTCGATGTCCTTTCCGACCACGCTCTTCTCAAACAGTCCCAGGAAAATAGCGCCTGCGACAACGGCGCCCAGGACGACCGCACCGGCTATGGTCCAAAACAATTTTCTGATCATGATCGCACTACGCCTTCACCAAACCGGGGGTCTGAAGGGCAAGATCGCGCACTGCCTCGAAATAACGGACATAGCCGGTACAGCGACAGATGTGGCTGCCGAGTGCATTCGTGATCGCCTGTTCGAGTTCAGCGCGCCTGACCGGCTCACGCCTGAGCTTATCCAGGAGGACGCTTGCAGCCGTCACGAACCCGGGCGTGCAATAGCCGCACTGAAAGGAAAAATGCTCGATGAAGGCCTGTTGTACCGGTGACAGTTCCGTGATCGCGCCATTGGCGTCACGCTTGGCGTGTCCCTCCACGGTTCTGACCTTGCGGCCGGCGAACCAGTGGGCACCAACAATGCAGGTGCGCATCTCTTCGAGCACACCATCATCCCTTTCGACGATGACGGTGCAGGCATGACAGATGCCCTGGCCACACCCCATGCGCGAGCCCGTCAGATTGAGGTATTCATAGAGGAAGTCCTGCATCATCATTGCTTCGGGCACGTCGATCGGGCCTACGGCCTTGTCATTGATGGTGAGCGACAGTTGCTTTGACGAAAGGGTCATGACAGCGCCTCCAGAATATTGTCCGAGGTGATTGGCAGGCTGTAGAACCGCTTGCCGATGGCATGCGCGACGGCGTTGGCGATCGCCGGGACGACGGCGATCATGACGACCTCGGCCATTCCCTTGGGCGTGTCGGTTTCAGAGAGCGGCGGCAGGATCTCGTAGGTCTGCGACCATACGGCAACATCCTGTGCCATCGGAAGCTCGTAGCGGTTCCAGTTCCACGTGCCATCGCCCGGACCATCCTCATAGAGCGGCAGGAACTCCTTAAGGGCATGGCCGATGCCCATGGCAAGGCCACCCTGGATCTGTCCCGAAACAAGTTCCGGCACGATCTGCCGGCCGCAATCCATGATCGAGTGATGCGAAAGCAGGGATACGTCACCCGTTGCGGTATCGACGACAATCTCGGCAAGCGTCGCCATAGGAGTATAGTAGGTTACACCGGCATTGTTGCGCTGGACCTGTGGGTAATCAACGCTCTTGCGGTCGACGAACTGCCACCCATCCAGCGTCATCAGCGCCTTGCGGTCAGCCGGAGCGCCATCACCATAGCGCACGGCCAAGGCGTCAATGGCGAAACGATGCTGCCCGAGCGTGCCGAGGTCGAACTCCGCTTCTGCCCATTGCCAACGATTGAAGGTATGGACCGTCACGCCGGTGACCAGCCCCTGTCGATGCGCTTCGGCCGCGACCTCTGCAAAGGTTAGCGGTTGCAGTCCGGCGGCGTTGACTATTCCGCCCGCGAGCCGCAGGTCGCGCCGCCGCACCGCCTCGGGCGCAATCTGTCCGCCGCCGATGCCTCGAGACCATAGCGCCTGAGCCGCTGGCCAAATCGCAAGATCGATCAGGGCCTGCGCCGCCTCGCGCGTAGCATGGCCGAGATAGTAGACGCTGTTAGACGCGCTCATTGGCGATGTGAAGGAAGGGGTCCAGCGCGGATTGCGCATCCGCTGGTTCTCCTCGTCCTGTGACATTGTGTAGGGCTGATCGGTGGTTTCCAGTGGCATTTGCGGCCAGCGCACCTTGCCATATTCGGTATCATCGGGCGCTACGCCGAGAATATCGGCCACCATGATGGCCTGCGATGTCGTCGCACCCGTGCCGATTTCATGGGCGACATGGACGAGCTTCAGCCGCCCCTTGGCATCAAACTCGATCGTGGCAAGCGCAGCCTCTGCGCCGGTCCCATAGTCCTTGTGGACATGTCCGTAGCCGACACCATATTTCTTGCCTGGATTGGCCGCGTCGAACGCCTCTTTCTTCTTCTGCCGATCGCGCCATAGCGGATGCGCGCGCGCTCTGCGAATAATCTCCTCATGGCGCATGGCGCCGGCGGGAACGGCACCCTGTTGGTTCTTCATGCCCGAACGCAGGACGTTTTTTAGCCGCAGGTCCATGACATCAATGCCGATCAACTCAGCCACCTCATCGACCATCATCTCGGTTGCCGACATGGTTTGGAGCGTGCCGTAGCCGCGGGTCGAGCCGGCGTCGACTGCCCGAGACGCGACCGCCGCCGCCGAAAAATCGCTTTTCGGCAGGTAGTATATCCCTTGTGCCGCGGTCGCCCCGACCGCGCCGACAGAGGGAGAGAAATTCTCGCGGCCGCCACCATCGTTCTTATAGACACCGGTCATGGCACGAAACTGCCCGGTCTTGCGGTCGACGACTAGGACATTGTCCATCCAGAACGCATGGCGCTTCAGCCCCATCTGAAACTGCTCGTAGCGATCATTGGCGAGACGCACCGGATGACCGTTGCCGTAGAGCCCAGCTAGGACACAGTAGAATGGGAAGATCGCGTGATCCTTGGTACCGTAGCCGACAGTATAGCCGACGCGAAGATCCACTTCCTTCAGAGGATATTTCGACTTCGAGACCATATGAGCTGCAACCTCGGCGACCTCATAAGGCGACTGCGTCGCGATCATCGCATGCAGAATTCCACTTGTGGGATCATACCAGACATTGCCGTTGTCGGCCTCCATCGCAGAGGCATCCGTCGACTGAGAAAAGAAATGACGTTTCAGGACCAATACATCGCCACCAGCTGTTGCGATTTCCCGTTCGATTTCGGCAGCTGCCGCCATGCCGCGCGCCATGGCGTCGCTGTCACCGGGGGCCGGCCATTGCGGCTCATCACCCTTGAAGCCGGCTCGGATCACCGTGTCCTTGAGGGATGAATAGCGGTCCTCCGCAGCGGGATCGCCCCCGTCGATACGCACATAGCGCGCAGAGGCGTAAGGACCGGGTGTGGTGGATGCCGCCTTTTCACCATATTGGACCACACGGTCGTCAAAGCGTACTAAGCGCTTGGCCGCGTCATAGCGGGCGAAGTCGTGATAGATGAGCAGAGCCACGGGCTGGCCAAGCAGGCGCGCCGTCTGCCCCTTCGGCACCAGAAAGACGTCACCATAAAAACCCGGCACCGGAATTTCGACGCCGTCGGCCGCCAGATCCTCGTGCAGCACCATGCGATCCGGCTTCAGATCCTCACCGAGCACCTTGAGGTCTATACCGGCAAAAGCGAGGTCCGTTCTCGTCGCATGCAGCAGAAAGGCATGCGACTGTTCCTTTGGCCATCCTTCGAGGTCGCGCGCACGATAGTCGCGTGAGAAGGTCTTTTCACCGGTGACCTTGGCGATGGCATCAAGCCGGTATTTCGGCTTGCCTGCGTTGTTCAGCCAGTCGGGGCCGGGTCGGGGCGGCGTCTCGATCAGCCGTGCCTCGGCCGCAGGCGCAAGAAACGTTACCTTGATCGCAACGCCTGCAGCCACACTTGCTTTCAGAAAATCCCTGCGAGAAAAGGCCCTGTTCATGGCACTGACTCCGTCGTGCTTTCGGATCGTTCCCAACTGCTAGTTTAGATCAACAGACTGATTTTTCGCAAGAATGTTGTGAGGCCGATCGAAAACTCGCGCCAGTGTCAGGCGTGACTGCGCCGGCCTCTCTCGGCGGCCTGCATCATCTCGATGAATCGTCTCACCTTGGCGGGACGAAAGCGGGCAATCGGCAGCACAGCATGGATTCCGCCGGCAGGCAGCGTCCACTCCGGAACCAGGCGCTGTAAGCGTCCGGTCGCGATATCATCGACGACCATATAGTCTGGGAACACCGAAACACCGATGCCGGCCTTCACACAGGCATAGGCAGAGGGTGTCTTGTCCGCGCGCACCGCGGAGCGCATCTCGACGATCTCCGATTGGCGCCCTTCTTTGGAAAAGACCCAGCGCAGCGGCTGGCGCAGAACGGCGTTCTCGATCCACGGCAGCGCCGACACATCGGCGGGCTCCATGGTCTTGGGGAAGCGTGCCGCGAGCCCCGGCGTCGCCACCAGATATTGCTGGAAAGTACCAAGGCGCTGCGCCTTGTTGCTCATATCTGTGAGCCACCCAACCCTGATAGCCAGATCCACCTGGCCATTGGCGAGGTCAATCACGCTGTCGTCGAATATGAGATCGACGCGCATTTGCGGGAAGCGATCGCGATAGGCAGCAACCACCGAGGCAACGACTGCGGCGCCATAATCCAATGGTGCGGTCAGCGTCAGAGTGCCGGCAGGTTCGCTCGCATGTAGGGACATTTCTCCATAGGCGGCTTCCGCTTCCCGCAGGATGATCACGCAGCGGTCGTAGAACACCCGTCCTTCTTCAGTTGCATGCAGCCGCCGTGTCGTCCGCATCAGCAATGAGACGCCAAGTTCCTCCTCCAGGCGCGCCACCTGGTGGCTGACCACGGCCTTGGCGACGCCAAGCCGCTCGCCTGCGGCCGTGAACGACCCCGTCTCCACGACGGAGGTGAAGAAAACCAGCCTGTTGAGATTAAGGAGCTCGCTCATGTCATTGTTTGATCAGATCATACGGTTTGTACGATTGACTGATATTTATCCACACGGCAAGAGCTGAGATGATCCGGCTCTAGAATCAAAGAAGTAGAGCATGATGTCGTGCGAAAACCGCATACACTTTTCGGCATCCTGCTTTAAACAGAGGACCCGAGCCATGCAGGAATTGTCAGCTACCTATCTCTTCGACCCCTTGTGCGGCTGGTGCTATGGCGCAAGCCCGATGATCGAGCGCCTGCTGTCGGCGGGCATCGACGTCCGCCTTCTGCCGACTGGCCTGTTTTCCGGATCCGGTGCCCGCGAGATGGATGCAACGTTTGCAGCCTATGCCTGGTCGAACGATCAGCGCATCGAACGTCTGAGCGGCCAGCCGTTTTCCGAGGACTATCACTCCAAGGTCTTGAATAAGGCAGGCTCGCTGTTCGACTCCGGCGCCGCCACCCTTGCTATCACAGCGACCGGCATTGTGGACTATCGCCGGCGCTTCGATGCGCTGCGCGTCATACAGCATGCCCGCTATGTGACGGGGCTCGACGTCACCAGTCTGCCTGTCCTCGCCGATCTGCTCGCCTCCGAAGGTCTCGCAGACGCAGCAAGCCTGCTGATCGAAGCGCCGGACGAACTCCTTGCCAGCAATCGGCACCTCATCGCGCAGGGTCAGGATCTGTTTCGCCGGCTTGGCGCGAACGGAGTTCCGGCGCTTGCGATCGAAAGAAACGGGCAACAGCGCCTTCTCGACGCCAGTGCTCTGTTCAGCAGCTATGACAACCTCGTGGCACATCTGAAAGCCGCTTGACCCCCGCGAACGATAAAGGAACCAGCATGTTTACCAGACGTGACGCACTGAAACTTTCGCTTGCCGCCAGCACCATCTCGATTATCTCCATGGCTGCCTCCCGCGCCGCAGGTGCAAAGCTCAACTGGCAATATTTCCAGGCGCCCGAGACAGGCTTTCGCCGCACGCCCGTGTTGCTCACCGGAAAGAAGGAGGCGATCCTCCTCGACGGCGGCTTCACCCTTTCCGACGGGCGCGCCGTCGCAGACGCCATCAAGTCGACGGGTAAGCAGTTGAGTACCATCTATGTGAGCTGCAATGATCCCGATTATTACTTCAGCCTCCGGCCGATCGTTGACGCTTTTCCAGATGCGAAGGTCATTGCCAAGCCTGCCACGGTTGCGGCCATCCATGCCAATGTGGAAGGCAAGCTCGCCACTTGGGGACCACAACTGAAGGAAAACGGTCCGCAGAAATTGGCCGATGTCGTCATTCCGACTGCGTCGGATCTGAAGGTACTCGAGCTCGACGGCGAAAAGATCGAGATCGTCGACATTCCCGACATGCATGATCGCCGCTATTTGTGGGTTCCTTCCCTCAAGGCCATATTCGGCGGCGTGCTGGTATCCTCAGGCATTCATGTCTGGGTCGCCGACGAGGCCACTCCTGAAAAGCGCCAGGCATGGATCAAGGCGCTTGACGAACTGGCGGCACGCAAGCCGGAGATCGTCGTCCCCGCCCATCAGACGGAGGGCGCGCCGCAGGGGCTTGATGCCGTCAAGTTCACGCGAGACTACCTTGTCGCCTTCCATGAGGAAGAACAGAAGGCCAAGGACAGCGCAGCTTTGATCGCCGCGATGACAAAGCGATATCCCAATCTCGCCGATGTCGGTTCCCTTGAACTGGGTGCCAAGGTCGTAAAGGGTGAGGTAAAATGGGGATGAGCGGCTTAATATCGGCTTAGCGACTGTCGCGCCAGGTCGTTGTGATGTCGCGATGCGGCCGAATGCCCTAGATCCGGCCTCGGGTTGCTGTGTGCGGACAAAAAGCTCACATTGGAGAGCTCTTCATCACGCCTGCACGAAATGATGGTCGCTAAGCTGACGATAATTGCGCTGCGGTGGCACATAGTCGACGGGCCGCATCGGGCTCTTCAACTCTTCCACCTCCATCATGTGGCGCAGATGTCGACGTTCCGGATCGGGGATTGGCACCGCAGACAGCAGTTTTTTCGTATAGGGATGCTGCGGGTTTTCGAAGATTTCCGACCGCTTGCCGATCTCGACGATTTCGCCCAGATACATGACCGCCACGCGATGGCTGACGCGCTCCACAACGGCCATGTCATGGCTGATAAACAGATAGGCAAGCTTGAGGCTCGCCTGTAGTTCGAGCATCAGGTTTATGACCTGCGCCTTGATCGAAACGTCGAGCGCTGAGACGGATTCGTCCGCGACGATGATTTTCGGATCCATGGCCAATGCGCGGGCGATGCAGACGCGCTGCCGCTGGCCGCCGGAAAACTCGTGCGGGAAACGATCGGCCATATCGGGCTGCAGGCCGACACGCTGCAGGAGATCCGCCACCTTTGCACGGGCCTCGACCTTTGTGCCCATACGGTGCTCGAGATAGGGCTCGGCAATGGCCTCGCCCACCCGAATACGCGGATTGAGGCTGGCGAAGGGGTCCTGAAAGATCATCTGCATCTTGTGGCGCATTTGACGCAGCGCCTTGCTGTCGAGCCGCAGCACCTCCTCGCCATCGACTTTGACCGATCCTCCCTGCGGCGCGATCAGGCGCATGATGGCACGGGCAGTCGTGGATTTGCCGCAGCCGGATTCCCCAACGAGCGACAGGGTTTCACCCGGTTGCAGGGTGAGACTTATATTCTCAATGGCATGCACCCGCCCCTGCAGACGGCCGAGCAGGCCGGCATGGATATCGAAACGCTTGACCAGATTCTTCACCTCAAGCACCGGTGGCGCAGCGTGGTCCACCGTATCCGGCGACACAACCGGCTCCTCGGGCAGACCTGTCTTTGGATCGAGATCGGGAAAGCGCAGCGGATGAGAATAGGGCTTCATGGAGCCGAGCATGGGCACTGCCGACAAAAGCGCCCGCGTATAGGGATGGCGTGAGTTGTGGAATATGTCGGAGGTTGGACCACTCTCCACCGCATCACCGCGGAACATGACCACGGTGCGATCGGCAATCTCGGCCACCACACCCATATCATGGGTGATGAAGAGGACGGAGGTGCCCTCTTCCTGCTGTAAAGTCTTGATGAGATCGAGGATCTGCCCTTGGATTGTCACGTCGAGCGCGGTCGTCGGCTCATCGGCGATCAAGAGCTTGGGACGCGCGGCAAGCGCCATCGCGATCATCACGCGCTGGCGCATGCCGCCGGAAAAGCGATGCGGATATTCATCGAAACGCGAAGAGGCAGACGGGATGCGCACGCGCTCAAGCAGGCGGATGGTTTCGGCGCGTGCTTCCTCTCGGCTCATCGGCGTGTGGCAGATCAGCGCCTCGGAAATCTGTTCGCCAATAGTGAAGAGCGGATTGAGCGAAGTCATCGGTTCCTGAAAGATCATCGACACTTCGCTGCCACGCACCTGCCGCATGATCGGTTCGTCGAGCGCTAGGATATCGCGCCCGTTGAGCATGATACGACCTTCGATGCGGCTGGTGTCCTTCTGCAGGAGCCGCATGATCGAAAGCGAGGTCACGCTCTTGCCCGAGCCGGATTCACCCACGACCGCTACGGTCTCACCTGGATTGACGGTAAAGGAGATATCGCGCACCACCGGCTTCCAGGCACCGTCCACCAGAAAGGACGTAGTGAGATTCTCCACTGAGAGCACAGGCTTAACGGTGTCATTCAGGGTCATGATCTCTATTCCTGTCTCATTCCACATTGTTCGGCAGATCTTTGCCCCAGAGCCAGTTCAATCTTGAGGAAGACAATAGCTCAATCGGGCCAGCGGCGAAGAGTGTCGAAACGGCGCCGGTTGCGGTCGCTAAGCGACGTCGCGATGATCTCATTGGATGCGCGTGCCTTGTCGAGTTCCTCGCCAAGGCGTTTGGCGACCACCTCTTCCTGGCCTGGATGCAGATTGCAGGGGTCGAGATAGAAGTAATGATGCTCCACCTCGTGGTCTCGCGCGATGACAGGCGGATTGCCCCGCGCCAAGGCATCGACAAGATCCCAGGCGGTGATATGCGCGACTGTTGGGTCGATGGTCACGCGCAGGCGATCAAGCGGATTGTGGGTGGGATCGGCCTCGATCACCGCACTTACTCCGCCATAGGCGCCGAGCGCCTCGCGCCAGAGGTCGAGATAGGATTTTTCGCGCGCGCGAATGGCGGCATGATCGCGCCTTTCCCAGGCCTCGAGCGCCGCCATGACGCCGTAGATGCTCTCCTTTCCGACCTTCATGCCGCGCCCTATGCCAGCGTTCTGAAGGAAGGTATTGCGCACCATTTCTTTCGGGCCGGCCACAATGCCGCTGGTCGGACCGCCGAGGAATTTGTGGCCTGAATAGAGCACCACGTCGGCGCCGGCTTCGAGAAAACCACGCAGATCATATTCTGATGCGGCATCGACGATCACCGGAACATTGCGCTCATGGCAGATTTCCGCGAAGCGGGTCAGTTCCAGAAGGCCGTAATTGACCACATGATGCGAGACGACGTAGACAGCCGCTGCGGTACGTTCGTTGATCGCGCCCTCCAGATGATGTTCAAAAGCGCTGGTCGCCTGCCCAATCAGCACCGGCTTGGCTCCGGTGATGCGGATCGCCTGATCGACCGGCGCGCCGTAGCTCACCACATGGCCCATCTGCACGATGATCTCGTTCTTCAGCCCGGTCGTATCCGGCAGACGCTCTATAGCAGCGAGATTGTCCTGCGTCATGCAGCCCGCAACAGCAAGCGTGATACCAGCCGAGCAAGAGGCAGTAACGAAGCCGGCTTCTGCTCCCGTCAGCCGGGCAATCACTGCACTCGCCCTGCGCTGAAGATCATTGATCTCCACGAATTGCGGCAGGATACGGCTCATCGCCTCCGCCACTTCAGGCACCGCGATGGAGGCGCCAAGCCCGGTCATCGTGCCCGAAACGTTGACGACTTCGCGCAGTCCAAGCATGTTGCGAATATTTACATTGGTCATCTTCATCTCCCGACCGATGCGCCGACGGCTCGGCGTTCACATTGTGGCGGATTATTCCATAAATCTGGTATTTACTTCGGTTTTATGTAACAAACGGCAATCGCGCCGCGGGAATATTGTGTCGCAACCAAAGCTTCGACGGAGCCATTTCATGCCCCCTGAACCCGCTCTTAAAACCGAACCTGCGTCCGCTGCCGAAAAGGCCGCCCGCCGCTCGCGTGTCAGTGGCATCGACCGGGTATTGCAGGTGCTCGATTTCCTCTGCGATACCGGGCGTCCAAGCGGCGCCTACGCTATCGCCAAGTCCATCGGCGCGCCGCTTTCCACCGTCTATGTCATCGTGGAGGACATGGTCGAGAAGGGCATGCTGTCGCGCGGATCCGACGGCAATCTCTGGTTGGGCGATCGCCTTTACCGTTACGGCCTCGCCTATGCGCGCTCGCTGGATTTTCTGAGCGTCGCCAACGGTGAAATGCACGAACTTTGCCGCCATATCGGCGAAACGATCCAGCTTTGCGGGCTGGACGGTGATCACATGCAAGTTCTCGCGATGGCCGACGGCCCCGGCCATTTCCAGGTCACTTCGCGGGTCGGAACCCGCGTTCCCCTCAACTGGACGGCATCGGGACGTCTGTTGGTTGGCCATCTGCCCGACGACGAACGGTTGGCCTTGTTCAGACGCTGCGCCACAGCTTCGCCCACCGGTCGCGCAGATACCGACCCGCAAACCCTTTCTGATGCGGCCAAGCGCGCCTTCGCTCAACGGCTTTCCATCCAGGCTGGAGAGTCCGACTATGCGGTCGCCTGTATCGCCTCGCCGGTCTGCAATGAAAAGGGTGTCTGCGTCGCGACCATTTCGATCGTGCTGCCTGAGCAGAAGATCGCGGAAAACCCGGCACATTACACCGAAAGTGTCCGGCAATCCGCCGAGCGGATCGAGAAGGCGATGGGCTGGCGCAATCATTGATCCATCCTGGTTCTTTGCCGGGCCGTTCTTGCGAGTAGAAAACCGGTCGACATGTTTCCTGGAGCCGCCCTATTCATGCAGGGCGACGATGGCTTCGATCTCGACGGAAATATTGTTGGGAAGCGAGCCCACCCCGATTGCCGAGCGTGCATGGTGGCCGGTCTGACCGAATACTTCGATGAAAAGATCCGAGCAGCCGTTGATGACGCGGGGATGTTCACCGAAGTCCGGCTCGGCATTGACCATGCCCAGCAGCTTGACGACGCGTTTGACCCGGTTGAGGTCGCCTAAAGCCTGATGCATGACGGCGAGAAGGTTGATCCCCGTCAAACGCGCATGCCGGTAAGCCTCTTCGATGGACACGGTGGTCCCGACCTTCCCCTTGCACAGGGTCCCGTCGGTTCCAAGCGGTCCCTGGCCAGACAAATAGAGCACATTGCCCTCTTGCACGTGCGTCACGAAGTTGGCGATCGGCGGCGGCGCTTCGGGAAGTTGGATGCCGAGAGCCTCGAGACGCTTGTAAGGATCGATCTCCTGGCCGGTCGTTGAATTTGCGATGCGGGTCGACACGGGAACTCCTGTCATTCTGCGGCGCTGGATCGGCTGCCGCGCTCTTTCTCAATAGGATCAGCGGCAATCATGGCCATGACTGTGACCGGCACAGCCGACCGCATCAGGCTGGTAACGGTTTGCCGGGAAGACGTCGCCGCCGATGACGGCGTATCGCGGCTCGAAAAGCCGGTTGAGAACCGCTTTGTGGCCGAGCGAGTCCGTCACGGTCAGTTCGGAATCGACAAGGTCGAATATGGTGAATTCACTCCGCGCCCCAGGCTTCAGCAGATCATTCATGGGCAGACGGATGACTTCTGCCGGAGCATGCGTCACCGCCTCCACGACCTTTTCAAACGGCATGCCGACACTTAGGAGCTTTGACATGGTCGTGCCGAGATCCCAGACCGACTGGTTCATGCTGCGCAGATGTACATCGGTCGAAATGGAGAAAGGCAACAGGCCGCGCTCAATTGCGATTTCCGCGACCTTGAACGAGAAAGACGCCCCGCCATGGCCGATGTCGAGGCGAATGCCGTCTCTCGCGCAGCGTTCGGCCAGTTGGAACAAGTCCTCGTCTTCGATGATGCTGCTGCCGACCTTGCCGTTGAAGCAATGGGTCACGATATCGCCGGGGCCGAGGATTTCCAGCACTTCGTCATAGAGCGCGGGCGGCTCGCCGACATGCACCATCATCGGGATCTTCAGGATTTTGGCGATCTTCTTACCGACCTTGACCGGCGTGACGCCCCATGAGCCGGTGATGACATGGCTTGCCCGAACCTTAATGCCGACAATATGGTCCCGATTGGCTTCGTAGCAGGCGACGATACGGTCGAGATCGATGGAGCGGATGTCACTCAGTTCGCTGACGCGGTTGCAGGCGACAAGGCCGATGGAACCGAGATTGAGGAAGGCTTTAATGCGCTCACGCGATTGTTCGATAATATATTCGCGAAAGCCGTGAAAATTAGCCTCGCCCGCTGAACCTGCATCGACGATGGTGGTCACACCGCGTTGCACGCCGCACAGATTGGGACGAACGGAAATATCCGTGCCGCCGTGCCAGACATGGGCATGCAGGTCGGCCCAGCCGGGTGAAATCCATGCGCCTTTGCCATCGATCACCTCTCCGGCGCCCTCTTGTGAGAGGTTCGTGCCAACGGTCGAGATCGTGCCATCCGGGCCGACCAGAATGTCGATTGGTCCCACATGGCCGTCAGCGCCGAAGGCTACGGGTTTGACATTGGCGATAAGCAGCGAAGCATTGGGGGAAGCATGCGCCGGCATGAGATCATATATCCTTTTTCAGGCGAGGATCGAGAAGGTCGCGGAAACCATCGCCCACCAATTGCAGTGACAGAACGGAGAGCACGATAGCGGCACCGGGAAACAGCGTCATCCAATCGGCCTGTCCGACATATTGCCGACCGGCAGCAATCATCGTGCCCCAGGTCGGAATGTCCGGGCTGACGCCGAGGCCAAGGAAGGACAGGCCCGCCTCGGCCAACATCGCGCTCGCAAACAGGAAGGTTGCCTGCACGATGATCGGCGACACCAGGTTGCGCAGCACATGGCGCGTCAGGATATGCCGCGTCGAAATGCCCATGGATACTGCAGCCTCGACGTAGGGCAGCTCGCGGATCACCAGCGACGAGGCACGCACCACCCGGGCAAGGCGCGGCGCATAGACGATGGACAGAGCCACGATCACGGTCGCCAGCGACGGCCCGAGCGCCGCGACCAGTGCAATCGCCAGCAGAATATCCGGGAAGGCCATCATTGCATCGATCAGCCGGGCGACGGGCGCATCGAGCTTTGGAAAGAAGCCCCCCAGCAAGCCCATCGTTATGCCGATGACAGAGGTGAGCGTAACGACGGCGGCGCCGACAAGCAGCGACAGCCGTCCGGCGTAAATGGTACGCGAAAAGACATCGCGTCCGAACTCGTCCGTGCCGAACCAGTAAACGCCCGATGGCGGCTTGAGACGATTAACGATCGAGAGCTTGTAGGGGTTGTAGGGCGCAATCCAGGGCGCCAGAACGGCAAGTAGCACAAAGACTACGAGGATCACAAGACCGACGGCAACGGTCTTGCGCTTCAGAAGGCGGCGCAGAAATTTCATGCGCTCACTCTGAATTCTGGTCTTACCGGTGGATTCGATGGCGGTATTGGTCATCAGTAGCGCACCCTCGGATCGACCAGCAAGTAAAGCATGTCGATGGCAAAATTGATCAACACATAGAGCGCGGCGATAACGAGAAGCGCCCCTTGAATGACAGGGTAATCGCGCCTCAACACCGCCGAGACCACCAAATTGCCGACGCCAGGCAGGCCGAACACAGTCTCCGTGACCACCGCGCCCGAAATTAACACGGCCATGGTAAGCCCGATGACGGTGATGATCGGGATCAAGGCGTTCTTCAATGCATGTCTGAGGACGACCCGTCGTTCATCGAGCCCCTTGGCACGCGCCGTGCGCACGTAGTCGTCGCCCAGAACATCCAGCATCGATGCGCGAGTAAAGCGCAAGATGAGCGCGGAGGATACCAGGCCGAGGGCAATAGCCGGCAGGCACAAATGCCACATCCGGTCGAGAAAACCGGCATCCGGTCCACCGTAACCCGATACGGGAAACCAACCCTGGCGTACCGCGAAAAACTGGATCAGCAACAGGCCGAGCCAAAAGCTCGGAACGCTCGCAGCAAACATGGCAAGCGCGGTCGCCGCCTGATCGACGAGGGAACCACGCCTGTAGGCGGCGTAGATACCGACCGGCAAGGCGACGACACAGGCGATAATGATCGAAAACAGCGTCAGGAAGAAAGTCGGTTCAGCCCGATCGCTGAGTGCCGACAGCACCGGTTGATTGAGGAAAATCGACCGACCAAGGTCACCTTTCAGCAGATTGCCGAGATAATAGATATATTGCAGGATCAGCGGCTGATCGAGCCCCAGTTGCGACCGAAGAGCGGCAATGTCGGCCGGCGTGGCATCCGGCCCCAACATGACTGCGGCCGGATCGCCAGGAGTGACGCGAACGATGATGAAAACGATCGTGACGACCAGAAACATCACGACGATCATGCCGATCAATCTTTGTACTATGTAGCGTATCATGACCCACGACAGTCCCGGCGGCTCGACAGGGGAACGCGAATTCCGGCCGGGCTGGCCCAGCCGGATGGAGCGTCCTATTTCTTTACCGATGCATTCCAGAAATAGGGCCACGGCGCCGGCGCTACCCCGTCCACCTTCTTGGATTTGGCAGAGACCGCGTTGAAATCACCTACCTTGATGAAGGGTACTTCATCCATGATCACCTTCTGTACGTCAGCCCAGAGGGCGACACGCTTCTGCGGGTCGGATTCCGCGTTGAAGGGGTTTACCACCTTTGCCCGATCCGGCGTGTCCCAATGACCCGGCGCGCTGGTCGACAGCATGCCGATCAGCGACGGCTCCGGCAGGAATGGCGAGTGGGTGATATAGATGTCCCAAAGCTTGGGATCGCTGCGGCGCTGAGTTAGCGTGGCCCAATCCACCACCTGCAGATCGACCGTAAAGCCGGCAGCTTTCAGATATTCGGCGGCGACCTGCGCCATCTTGTAGTGAAACTCGTATTGGCGGCTGGTGAGGATGCGTAGCGGCTCACCCTTGTAGCCGGCCTGCTTCAGCAGTTCGCCGGCTTTGGCAGGATCGCCGACGTTATAGTGTCCTTCGACGCCATCTTGCGTGTTCCATGCAAAACCCTTCGGATAGAGCGCACCATCCGCCGAATAGAAATCCTTCGATCCGAAGGCCGCGGTCATCATATCCTCGTCACCGAGTGCTGCCTGCACTGCCTGACGAAGCGCCTTGTTCTTGGTGATACCCTCGCCGGAATTGAGAACAAACAGTGCCATTCCGAACGGCTTCAGCATGACGGGTTCGGATGCAGCCGATGCCTTGATGCGATCATAGGATTCGACCGGAATGGAATCCACATAGTCATATTGGCCGGAGATGGCCGCCTCGATACGGGTATTGGCGTCGGGCACCGGCACGAAGCGGATCTCGTCCAGATACTGGTGACGCGCACCGCCATAGCCGTTGCTGTCGCCCGAGGGAGACTGATAGCCGGCAAAACGCTCCAGCTGGATATATTGATCCGGCTTGCGCTCCTTCAGCTTGTAGGGTCCTGTGCCGATGAATTCGGTCAACGGTTCCGCCTGCTTGGAGGCGGGCAGGATGATGGCGGCGGAATTGTTGAAGGCGAGCAGCGAGACCAGTGGCGCGTAGGGTGCAGAAAGCGTGATCTTGACGGTCAGCGAGTCGACCGCTTCGATCTTTTGTATCATGGTTGCGGTCTGCTTGCCGCGCGAGGCCAGCTTCGTCCAGCGTTCAAGCGACGCGACCACATCCTTCGCCGTCATTTCCGAGCCGTCGTGGAATTTCACGCCCTGCCGGAGCTTGATTACATAGGTCTTTCCGTCACCACTGATTTCCGGCAATGCCGATGCAAGAAGCGGCGTCGGCTTCCAGTTCGCGTCAAAAGTATAGAGCGTTTCGAAAATATGCTGACTGACGATGCCAACGAGGTCGGCCGTCGAAACCATTGGATCGAGCGTGGGTGGCTCGCCAACTGTGGCAACCGTAATCACACCCCCCTTTTGCTGCGCGAAGGCAAATGGCTGCGACGCGATCAACGCCGCGGAGACGAGCATAGCAAGCTTCAGGTGTTTCATTCCTTCTCCCCTTATTATACAATTATGGAATAGAAGATTTAATAGTGGAATGATAGATCGTAGAGGAGCCGTGTCAAGAGCCGAAGCGCGGGATGAGGAGAATGCACCTTCGGCATCGGACCGACGCGCTGATGATGTCTGTCGCCTGGTGCTTCTAGTCTCGGAAACGCCGAAGTTGAAAGGGCAACCCCGCCCTTCAAGCCAAAGGTCTCTGGAGACGAAACCGAAATTCGCAACTGAGCCTTTGCTGATCGGCTAAATATCACCACGCATTAAGCAATTGAGGAGCGCACCCTCAACGCAAACCTATCGTGCGACATCAGCAGTTCTGATGAAGTCCACGAAGGCCCTCAGCGCCCCCGGCAACTGCCTTCGGCTCGGATAGTAAAGATAGAATCCCGCATAGTAGGGGCACCAGTCCTCAAGGACGCGTTCCAACCGCCCTTCGGCAATTTCGGCCTCCACCTGGCCTTCAAAGGCAAAAGCGATGCCGGCGCCATCAAGTGCTGCCTTTACGGCAAGATCCTGATCACTGAGCGTCAGCCCGCCATTCACTTCGACCGTAAGGGCCGATCCGTCGCGCTCGAATTCCCAGGCATAGTTGCGCCCGTTGCGGAAGCGAAAGCCAATGCATGGTAGTCCCCGAAGGTCTTCTGGCCTCCTTGGCCTCGGATAGCGGCGAAAGAAGGCGGGAGAGGCAACATAGGCTGAGCGCTGTTTCGAGCCGAGCGGCACGGCAATCATGTCCTGAGCGACAGTTTCGCCAAATCGAACGCCCGCATCAAAACCTTCCGAAACCATGTCGACCATCGCGTAGTCGATTGTGATCTCCACGCTGATCCCCGGAAAGGCAGCGAGAAATCGCGTCACGAGCGGCAGCAATACCATCTCGGCGGATGCCCGGGCGGCATTGATGCGCAACGTGCCCGACGGGGCTCCTCTAAATTTGCCGAGATCCTCGATCGCGTCATCGATATCCAGAAACGCCGGGGCTACACGGGCAAACAGCTGTTCGCCCGCCTCGGTGAGCGCCACGCTGCGTGTCGTCCTGTTCAACAGGCGTAGCTCAAGCCGCTCTTCAAGCGTTCGCAGGGCATGACTAAGCGCTGATGGCGTACAGCCGATTTCGTCGGCCGCTTTGCGAAAGCTGCGATGCCGGGCAATCGCCAGAAATCTCGCCAAATCATTGTGGTCGACCCCACCCATTACTGAAATCTCTTCACTACTTCAGCAAAAACATAGCAGATTATTTCATGAGCAGGAAACCACTAGATTTCCCTAGGGAGGCCGGATCGGCCGGCATCGCAATTGGAGACATCCCATGAACACTTGGTTTATCACCGGCGTGAGTTCGGGCTTTGGCCGCACGATCGCCCAAGCGGCGCTTGATGCCGGCGACCGCGTCGTCGGCACGCTTCGCTCAGAGAAGGATCGAGCAGACTTCGCCGCCATTGCCCCTGGACGTTCCCACGGGGTGCTTCTCGATGTGGCGGACGCGGCGGCAATCTTACCGACAATCGAGCGCGTTGAACGCGAGATAGGGCCAATCGACGTGCTGGTGAATAATGCAGGCTACGGCCACGAGGGCATTGTTGAAGAATCCACCCTCGAGGAGATGCGCCGCCAGTTCGACGTGAACGTATTTGGAGCTGTCGCCGTGACAAAAGCGGTGCTGCCCGGCATGCGTATCCGGCGCGCTGGCCGGATCATCAATATCACCTCGATGGGCGCCTTCATCACAATGCCCGGTTTGGGCCTTTACCATGCCAGCAAGTTCGCGCTGGAGGGCTTCACTGAAACGCTTGGTAAGGAAGTCAAGGATTTCGGGATCCATGTCACAGCCGTCGAGCCGGGGTCATTCCGCACCAATTGGGGAGGCAGTTCGATGGTCCGTACGTCCCGATCCATCGCCGACTACGATTCTTTGATGAACCCGCTTCGCGAGCGCCGTAAGGCCTATGACGGTCGGCAGATCGGCGACCCAGCCAAACTTGGCGCGGCAGTTGTGACATTGGCCGGCTCGGCAAATCCACCTGCACATCTGCTCCTCGGGTCAGACGCACTCAGGCTGGTGGAGGAAAAGCTCGCCTTGATGCAGGCAGAGATTGCGGCGTGGAGGCACATCACGCTTGCCATGGACTTTGCAGAGTAAGCTCTTCGTCCTGACGCGTGAACCAACCCTGACGCGCTCAATTCAACACGTGACGGGATCGCCGCCGCCCGAGGGCTCAAGCGGCGACACCAGCATGCCGTGCGCTGGCAACAACTGTCGTATCAGCCCATGAGTTTGGGCAGTGTGGTTGCGAGCGCATCGACGGCAAGGCGAATCTTCTGCGGCAGATGCGGCGTCTGCAGCCATAGGCAGTTACAGTCATAGAGAAAGTCGGGCTGACCCGGCAAGACAAGGGCAAGCGCGCCTGCCTCGATCCATTCGCGAACGAGCCAATGTGGCAACCAAGCCAGACCCATGCCGGCACTTGCGGCATCAGCGATGGCGTCGAGGTCGTCGAGCCGGAGCCGGCTGCGTGGCGCAACCTCCGTCGCCGGCTGGTCCTGGTGCGGAAACAGCCATGGGGCGACCCGGTTAAGGCGGCTGTAGACGACGGCATGGTGTGCGTCGAGATCTTCGATCTGCTGTGGCCAGCCATGAGTCTCAAGATAACCCGGCGCACCGCAGACGACCATGCGCTGGCGTGCCACGCGACGCGCAATCACCCCGGCCCTGCTCTCCAAGGCGCCTGTGCGGATAACAAGATCGTAGCCATCGCTGACAAGATCAACGAACCGGTCGCTAAGGGACAGATCGAGTTCCAGTGAAGGATATTGCTGCGCAAGTTTGATGAGGATCGGGACAATGCAGCGCCGGCCGAGATGCACAGGCATGCTCACCCGCAGCTTGCCATGCGGCACGGAGATCTGATCGGCGGCGAGAGCATCCGCCGCCTCGGCTTCGGCAAGGACCACCCGGCAGCGGTCGTAATAGGCGTAGCCGAACTCCGTCAAGCTCTGGCGGCGTGTGGTCCGGTTGATGAGGCGGATGCCCAGGCGGTCCTCCAGAAAGCGGACATGCTTGCCGACCATCGGAGCAGACAAGCCCAACGCATCAGCGGCGGCCGCGAACGAGCCGAGCTCGATCGCTTTCACAAATACCGCCATGCTCGTAAGACGATCCATATTCGAAACCAATAGTTAATTCTGCCAATCTCGATGACCAATTTAACGGCAAACCTTAGGGCGATAAACACAATTATAAACCATTGTTTAGGAGAAGCAGACATGCGTGCAGTCAGATTTTATAAGCGTGGTAGCCCCGAAGTCCTGACCTTCGACGAAATCGAAACGCTGCGACCAGCATCAGGAGAGGTCGGGATTAAGGTCAACGCCTTGGGCCTTAACCGCGCCGAAGCGCTCATGCGGGCAGGCACCTATATCGAGACACCCTCGCTGCCGTCAGGGCTTGGCCTGGAGGCGGCAGGCATCGTCGAGAGCGTCGGAGAAGGTGTCGACAATTTCAAGCCAGGTGATGCCGTCAGCGTCATTCCGCCGATCTCGCAGTCAAAATCGCCGACCTATGCCGAGCACATCAATGTGCCGGCGGAGCGTGTTGTAAAGCACCCTTCGACCTTGAGTTTCGAAGAGGCTGCAGCGGCATGGATGCAATACATCACCGCCTATGGCGCCTTGATCGACATCG
The DNA here is from genome assembly GCF_047445805.1 of Rhizobium sp. BR 314. Lineage (NCBI taxonomy): Bacteria > Pseudomonadati > Pseudomonadota > Alphaproteobacteria > Hyphomicrobiales > Rhizobiaceae > Rhizobium > Rhizobium sp. BR 314. The sequence goes on from NZ_JARWLA010000044.1 coordinate 19,500, forward strand.
CCGGGCTGCGCAAGGGTGACTTCGTCGTTATCACCGCAGCATCAAGCAGCGTCGGACTTGCCGCGATCCAGATCGCCAACATGGTGGGCGCAACACCGATCGCCGCAACGCGCGCCTCCGGCAAGAAGCAGGCGCTTTTGGATTTCGGGGCCGCGCATGTCGTCGCGACAGCGGAGGAGGATCTGGAGGCTCGCCTGAAGGAGATCACCGGCTCGCAAGGGGTGAGGGTTGTGCTCGATTCGATCGGCGGCCCGATTTTCGAGCCGCTTACGGCCGCGATGTCTCGGGGTGGTATCCTCATCGAATATGGCGGCCTGAGCCCCGAGCCGACGCCATTTCCACTGTTCGCAGTCCTGAGCAAGAGCCTGACCTTGCGCGGCTATCTCATGCACGAGATCGTGCGCGACCCTGCCCGGCTGGAGGCCGCCAAGGCGTTCATTCTCGAGGGCTTGAGAGCCGGCTCGCTTCGGCCGCGCATCGCCAAGATTTTTTCTTTCAATGACATCGTCGCCGCTCATCGCTTCCTTGAGTCGAACGAGCAATTTGGCAAGATCGTAGTGAAGGTCTGAGGATCCGGCGGGCGGCGGGCTGGATGCGGAAAGAGTTTGTCTGTACATCCAGCTCCCGATTGACCTTGGCAAACGGGCGCTCAGGCTTCGCCGAGCGCTCTTACTGGCCCTGCCGGGAACGATCATGCACCCTGCCTAGTCTGCGCATTCAATCCGACCACCGTCATTCCCGCCACTCGTAAGAGCAAGCCTTTTTCAGGCGGCCGGCAAGCGGATGACGACCTCAAGTCCGCAGCTGCTGGACCGTTCAAACGCAATCGTTCCGTTGTTGAGGGCAACGATTTCGCGGGCGATCGCCAGGCCGAGGCCGGTACCGGTGCCCGCCTCGTCGACACGCTTGCCACGACGGCCGATCGAATTGAGATCGGACTGCGCAATGCCCGGACCATCGTCAGAAATCTGCAATTCGACCATTGCCCCGCCCGTTCTTGCTTGAACGTGGACCTGCGTTTTCGCCCACTGGGCGGCATTCTCCAGGATGACACCCACAAGCTCAATGAGATCGTTCGGGTCGATGTCCACGTTCAGGTCGTCGTCGATATCGACCACCCACTCGAGCTGCTCGCCCGTCAGCGTCTTCTTCAAGACCGCCACCGCGCCGGACACGATGCTGTTCAACGATGCGCTAAGGGCTTGCATCCGCGTACGTTGACGCAGGCGGACGAGACGCAGCTGATAGTCTATGCGGTCTCGCATTTCATTCGTGAGGCCAATGATCGAGGCTGCGCTGCGCGCATCACCGCGCCCTTCGAGTTCGTAGGCAAGCGTGCCGAGCACGGCAAGAGGCGTCTTCAGCCCGTGCGCGAGATCGGACGCCCTTGATCGCGCAAAGTCCATCGAAGTCTGCTGCAGGGCCAAGAGTGCGTTGACCTCGCTGACGACGGGAACGACCTCGCGCGGATAGGTGGCCTCGATTGCCGGAGCAATGCCCTTGCGGATGTTTTCGATGTCCTGACGTAGTGTCCGAAACGGCGACAGGCCGAATTGCACTTGCAGAATGGCGGCGACGACCAGGGCGACACCGAGGATTGCGAGTGCCACGGCCAATTCCTGCCCGAAGCGGGCGATCGCTTCGTCGAGGATTGACCGGTCTTGCGCGACCACGATCTGATACCGCCGCTCGCCCTTGGCTTTCGGAAAGCGTGCCGTCAGGGAAAAGGCGAGCAACCATTGGCCGACCGGACCCTGCATGGTCGACAGCTGCCCGCCTTCCACGGGAGAGCTGGCCTTGAGAACATGATCCCAAAGCGAACGGGAGCGAATGGTCTGCTGCGTGCCCAAATCCGTGATCTGCCAGTAGAGGCCGCTGATCGGCGTGTCGTAGCGCGGATCAGGCAACGCACCGGAGAGCACCGGCGCGGGACTGCGCGCGCTCGGATCGATGAGTGCGACAAGGCGGGACGTGGTTGCCGACAGATCCGCGGAGGCGCTGCTCTCGACGCTCTTCGTGAACAGATACCCGATGGCAAGCCCCGCCAATACCAAAGCAATGGCGATCCAAACGCCGGCCCCCAGTATCAGACGAATCCTTAGGGACTGGATCCTCACGCCTCATTCCCGCCGAGGATATAACCGAAGCCTCGGCGCGTTGCGATGATATCAGCGCCCAGCCGCTTGCGAAGACGGCCGATGAGGACTTCGACCGAGTTCGAACCGCCCTCGAAATCCTGCGTATAAAGATGCTCGGCGATTTCGAGCTGCGAGACGACGCGACCACCCTGATGCGCCATGAAGGCCAGCAGCCTGTATTCCTGTGGTGTCAGTGCGACCGGAATGCCCGCCCGCGACACCTGCCGCATCCGCGTGTCGAGCATGAACTCGCCGATTTCGATCTGTGACGAGGCAAAACCGCTCGCCCGGCGCACGATGGCCCGGATACGCGCCACGACTTCCTCCATGCGAAAAGGCTTTACCACATAGTCATCGGCGCCGGCTTCTATTCCCTCCACCCGCTCGTTCCATTGGCCGCGCGCGGTGAGGATCAAGACCGGTGTCTTTCGCCCGGCATGGCGCCAGCGCTTAAGGATCGTCAAGCCATCCAGCGTCGGAAGACCGAGATCGAGGATCACCACGTCGAATGGTTCGGTGTCGCCACGAAACCAGGCGTCCTCTCCGTCCGTGGCGTATTCCGGAACGAAGCCGGCCGTCGACAGCGCAATGCCGAGCGATGCGGCTATGCGACGGTCATCTTCGGCAACGAGCACCCGCATGTCTATCTCACCTTCACCAGTTTTCCCGTACGGGCATTGAAAGAATAGCTGCGAACTTCGTTATTGGTTTCGAGCACCTTTAGCTCATATCGCAACACGCCCTTGACGGTATGGAGACGGGTATCGATGATCTGCCCATCTGTCAGCCGTCGGGTGATGGCGACAATACCATCCAGCGGCAGCGCGCGATCGCTTTGAACGGCCTCCAACGCACCGTTTGGCCCATCAAACCTGTTGCCAAGCCCGGGATTGCCGTGTCCCTCGGAGGAGTAGGACTGGTCGTCCTCAGACCCGCCGGTATCGGCATCGTCGCCGGCCGAGCCCTTGTCCGTGTCTCCCGAATCCGAATCCTGCCCCGAAGACCCATCTGAATCGCCACTGTCGGCCACCAGCATAACGCGAAAGCCGCGTTCCATTGCCTGTGCGCTTGCGACAGCCGAAAACTGCGGCGCAAGGGCAATGGCTGCGAAAAGCGCGCAAAGTCTCATGGTCGGGAAACGCACACACCACTCCTTGGGTCATCGAAGCCGTCGGACGACAAGCATAAGCGGGCAAAGCTGACAATTCGCTGACAGCCGCCTCACGGGATTTTCAGCCACCCTGACGTATAGCAGTCACCGTCGAGACAAAACAAGACGACCACGGACAAGGGTTCGTCACGGCTCGACCGCAACTGAAGGAATAGTTTTATGCATATGCCGTTTCGATTTGCGTCAGCGATCATCTACGTGACCGTGCTGTCCGCCCTCTTCCTGTCGATGCAGCTTATGCGGCCGCCCCATTCCTGCGGGCCGTTTCATATCTTCAGGCACCACAGGACCAGCCAGCCGATGTCATGCCAAGGCAAGCAAATCGCCGATCTCGGTAACGATGGCGACACGCATCTCACGCCGGCGCCCCTAAGAGTCGTTCGATAATGCCGTTGAGGACTGACATCATGCTGAGGCTCTTTTCCGTCGCACCGGCCATCGTCTATGTCGCGGCGCTGCTTTTCGTTGTCCTGTCGATGCTGATCGTTCAGCCGTCACGGGTGAGCAAGCCATTGAGCCTGCATTGCGAAAACGCGCGATATTCCGATTGCAGGCTCCTGCGCTGATCGAACGATGCGGCTGCTCGTCCAACGCTTAACCCACCCGCCTTCAGTGAAGATGCATGCGGGAACGCTCCAACACAGAGACAAACCCAAGGTTTTCCATATGCCTCCAAAATCGATGTTGAACAGGATCGTGTCAGGCGGCCTGATACTGACGATGTCCAGCTATGCGGTGAACACGATACCGGTCGCCGCCGCGATCTACGCGGCGCAGGTGGCGTTTGCCTCCTCCGCAGCCGCCTCCACGCCGGAAACCAAGCGCAATGCCAAGGGGCTGCTTGCGGACATGCGTATCTCGCTCGGCATGGTCGCGCGCAGCTATAAGGGCGATGCATCCGGAGCTCGCCACAGAAGCGCCACCAGCGTCATCGAGGGCGTTACGCGAGCCGCGCGCGCCAACGAGCAGATGGAGATTGCGCTTTCTGGACGTAACGGCAAAGCCATTGCCGAGGCCACCGGCAACCTGTCACGAGCCATTGGCGACCTGCAAACGCGATACGCCCTAACGCCAGCGCAAAACGCCGAGGCCGAAAAGGGGATGCGCTATCTGAACGCTGCGTGGCGAAGCTATTCCTCGCGTTACGTTCTTGGGAAATCTGGCGGCAAAGCCGGAAAGGTGGACCAGGCTCAGGTCCGAGCGCTGCGCAGGAAGGTAAACACTCTGGAAAAGCGCGTCGGGGCGCTGGAAGACCAGGTTGCCACCAATGCGGCCCTTCGACGGCAGGTGACGCGATTGAGGCAAGATCTGGCCTATTACGACAGTCGCCCCGATGACTACCTGACCTATCAGGCCATGTTGCTGACGCTATCAACAGTATCCGGCTCCTTCGAGGCGCTTATCTACACGACGCGGGTCTACTATCCGACCTACTACACCTATTTCGAGCCTGTCGGTCCCGACTTCCACGCCTGGCGCTCGTACTGGGACGGCTATTATGATGGCTATTACGATGGCCGCGACTCTGTGTGGTATGATGAACCGGTCGTTATCAACGATCCTATCATAGTGATCCAAGAGGTCGACAACAGCACGCAGATTACATATCAGACTATTTACAACACGGCCGACGAGGTTCGCGTCGAATACGAGGCCTTGCCTCAAGAAAACCTAACGGCGGTGGAAATACCGGCTGCACCGCAAGACACTGTCTTCACCACCAATACAATGATCCACATAGAGCAAGAGAACGTCTCGCTCGACGCGGCCGAAGCAGCGCGCGAGCCAGAACCAAGAGAATCCAATGCTACCGTCCCATTTGACGATGAAGAGCGACCAGAAGCTGCACAGGCACGCGATAACAACATTGCCGACGAGAAAGCAAACGCTCCGGAGCGTGACGATGATCTGATCGAGAAGACGGAGGCTCCAAAGCAGGACAGCGATAGTCGCGATGATGACGAGGAGAGCCGCGAACATATTGCGCCGACCGAGCGGAGTTCCGAACAAGACGACAACTCTCGGCTTGAGATTCAGGATCGTCAGTATACGCAAAAATGTGAAGATAATTCCGCCAATTGCTGATCCACCGACATGAAATTTAATTCGGTTAAATGATATTCCTTTGGCGTATTTGAGATAGAACCAGCAAAGCGCATCCACATGGACCGGCGTCTAATTTACGGTCGTACCAGGAAGCATATAGATTTCGGTCAATATCAACTGACGGCGCTCCTGTAGCGGATGTTGATCTATGTCCGAATGAGAATGGCATAGACACTGTAAGGTACATTGGAAAATGATATGAAGATATTTGAATTTAGGGCTATAATCGAACTTCATTCGACGTTTACATCCAAATCAGATAGATCTTGGCAATATGAAAACTATCTTCAATGCCTCTTCATGGCGATAGCTGTCATCGTCATGACAATATATGGCGTATCACCGGTAGCCGCCGATCCAGTTGTTCTGCCGCCGATCAAGGGCCAGTTCGACTATCAACTCGGCGGCGCTTATGATCCGGCAACAAGCGTCAAGATTGTCGTGCGCGACCGGCTAAAGCCGCCGGCCACAGGAAAATACAACATATGCTACGTGAACACCTACCAAACCCAACCGGATGAGGGAAAATGGTGGGCATCGAAACACCCGGACCTGCTGGTCAGGAAAGATGGGAAATTCGTGGTCGACAAGCAGTGGAATGAATATCTGCTCGATACGTCGACGGACGCAAAACGAGCCGCTCTCATGGAGATAATCGGGCCCTGGTTCGATCGATGCGCAACGGATGGTTTCAAGGGCATCGATGCGGATAATCTCGATTCCTGGACAAGGTCCAAAGGCATTTTGGCGATGGCCGACAACGTCGCATTCGCCAAGCTGCTGGTGAAGCGCGCGCACGTCGCCGGTCTTGCCATCGCGCAGAAGAATGCGAGCGACCTCGCCCCGACCGGGTCCTCGAAAATCGGCTTCGATTTCGCAATCGTCGAGGAATGCCAGATTTGGAAGGAATGCGACAAGTTCACCGCCGCCTATGGCGGCTTGATTTATGAAATCGAATTTAATGACAATACCAAGGATTCCGAGGGTAATCCGGTTGATCCGCTCAGCATTTTCAACGCCGCATGCTCAGCGCGCGGCAATAAGATTTCCGTCATTTACCGTGACCGCGGATTGGTGCCTTCCAAGTCGCCGGATTACGTCTACAAGCTTTGCAAATAGCCTGTGGGAATGCGCCGGCGGAGTAGATGTTGCGCGAGGCAGCAAGCCTGCCTCTCCGCCTATCATTGTTGGTTGCAGGCTTTGCGAGGTTTCCCCTGCGCCTATGAGATATCCGTGCAGGGAAAGGCCGTGATCAAGGAGCTCGGACACAAACGTCGCAACCTTGGCATTTTCGCCATTCCTGTGTGCAGTCCTTTCAGAGACACGCCGCATCACTGTATGTCTGACGGCTATCGCTCCCTTCGACCAGATGACCGGATAACAATCGCCTCCTCGCGACTAGCAATCGGGGCTGGACCTCTCAGCAATACAATGGCGCTTCAGGCGCAAAGCCAAATTCAATGCAATTAGGTCCGGCGGGATCCTAGTGGTCTCTCAATAGCCGCAGCACAAGGCCGCGATCAACGCGGATGATTTGGCCAGCCTGGGCGACGGAGAAGGCGGCACCCCTGACAGTTCGGCTCATCCACCCGGCTTGGCCGTCGGCCTAGGCTCGATAGTGCATCATCGCGCTCAGGAGCTACGCACCAAATCGGCGGCCCCAGTTCAGAACGATCGACGCAAAGCACTTGTCGTTGCACACAGCGTGTGCATAATAAGATCAACGCCGATCTCGGCGACAATGGTCATCCTGCATTTGCCGGGAAGGAGAGAAAGAGATGAGTGAGAGTGCCGACGCCGCAAGACCGCAAGAGCCGGACTTCACGACGATCACGCCGGAGGAGCTGATCACCTATCGAGACGCCGAGAACCGGTTCCGCGCCTCCACGACGGCGCGGAAATTTCTCGGAGAGCCGGATCCGGACGCCATAATTGAGTGGCAGGACATGGCTCTGCCAGGACGAAATCTTCCCGTACGCGTGTATCGACCAGGACCTGCCATAACCAGCAAACTCACCCTGAGGCACGCCCTACCGCTTGTGATCCATGTGCATGGAGGCGGCTTTGTCGGCACGGCAACGCAATGCGACTGGACGAACAGTCACCTCGCCGTGCATTTGCCTGCAGTCCTCGTCTCGGTGGAGCACCGCCTTGTCGCGCCGGACAGCCCGCTTTCGAACGCCGCCGCAGATACCTGGGATGTGCTGTGCCATGTGATCGAGCGCGCCGATCAATGGGGCGTTGATCCGACGCGCATCGCCCTGTTCGGCGAGAGCTTCGGCGCTCTGCTCAGCGCCCTGAGTGCCATCCGCGCCAAGGAATCTGGCCTCGCCCTCAAGGCGCAGGTACTTGTCAATCCCGTTACGGACGTCACTGAGACGATGTATGACTATCCCTCAATTGCCGAGTATGCATACAATCCGACATGCGCACTCCCCCTACTCAAGTTCCTCCAGCGGCTCGCCGTGCCGCCAGGTAGCGATGCCCGTGCCTACTCGCCACTCTATGCTACCGACCTAAGCGATCTGCCTCCGGCGCTTGTCGTGGTTCCAACCCGGGATGCTCTCGCCGATCACGGGCGCCGCTATGCTGAACGGCTCCGCGAGGCCGAAACCTCCGTGCGTCTCTCCGAGTATCCGGGAGCGAAGCATGCATTCCTCACCCTGCCAGGCGTGGAGCCGCAGGCCAAGACAGCTCAAGGAGAGATCCTGAATTTCCTCACGCAGGCGTTGGCGGAATGATGGCCGAATAGGGCTGTCGCTCAGCAGGCTCCACCTTCGTTGGGAGGGCACTGCAACACGCTTGGTTACTGCCGTGACCATGCAACCGGCTCGTCTTCAAAGGTACCGGCCCTTCATCGCGCGTCTATCTCCTGTTGGATCTGGTTCAAATGCCCAGCAAGAAGCGCGGCAAAGGCGGCCTGACGGTCGATCTCGATCGGATGTAAGTCGCGGGCAAAGTGCGCCAATGCCGGATATTCACCAGGGGCTGCCCCGAGAACCGCGACCCTGAACAATTCCATGCCCTGCTGCCGCTCCTCTCTCGTCAGGGTGCTGATCCCACCGTCTGCGGCGATCAGCGCCGAGAGCAGAACCGCAGTGCGATGATAATGAATGCAGATCCGCTCGTCCGGCAGGCCGGTTTCCTGCAACGCCCGAAGCAGCGCCTCCATGACCGCGCGGGAACCGGCGCCGCTGGAGGCGTAGCGCGCCCACACCGTGGCGAGTTGCGGCTGCTGGGCGAACTTCTCGCGAAGGCGATGCGCGATGTCGGCGATACGCTGCTTCCAGTCACCTTCGAACCGGTAGTCCTCCATGGCCGAAAGAAGCACACGGTCGCCAACGGCACGCAAAAGCTCCGTCTTGTTGCGAAAGTGGCGATAGAGGCTGGACGCGTCGGTGCCGAGGGAGGCCGCCAGGCGGCGCACACTGAAGGTTTCGGCGTCTCCATGCTTCAGGAGTTCTGCCGCCACGTCGAGGATACCCTCGCCGGACCAGCGCTTTCGACGTATCATGACCGCGAATCTCTCCATCTCGCCGCCGTAACCATAGCTCATGCACCTGACTTTACGTATAGATTTCAAGCTGGAAGTGAGTGATTTCTCTCAATCGCGGCTACTCGTTTCATTCACGCATTGGCAATATGCCAGCGTCGAGTCCCGACCTCCTCACCTGAGGGCGGTACCGGCTGGAGACGCAATCTTTTGTACCTCGGTGAAACGCGACGGCGGTGACGTCGGCGTGTGTTGGCTTGATGACTAAAAGATCAAAGGCCAATATCACCATGTAGACCGTCAACGATCAAAGCCATTGCTCTTGACCTGGGGTCCTCGCACAAGCTGTTTGGCCTATCGGAGGTTTCCGCCAAAGCCAGTGACTGGCCGAGGCCGAGGCGATGCTGCTCGGGCGCGACATCGCCTCGTGGACGACATCAGGCGATCCTGCGGGCGACAGCGATCTGGCTTGCGCCGATGCTGGCAAGAGCGACGCTGAACAGGGTCGGGTTTGTGGCCGTCATCGTGGGAATGACGCCATTGCCGGCAACGTAGAGGTTCTCGAAGCCCCAGACCTTGGAGTTCCTATCGCAAACGCTGGTGCCATCGTCGTGTTCGCCCATGCGGATCGTGCCCTGATAATGCAGCGACGAGCCGACAGGCTGCACGAAGGTGGCAAAACCAGCTGCCGGGCGACCAATAATGGCAGAAATCCGCTGTGCGAGCCCCTTGGCGTCCTCAAGACGCGCCTTATCGCCGTCGGATTGGCGCCAGTGAATGGAGATGGCTGGCAGGCCAAGCCAGTCACGGCGATTGTCGTCGAAGGTTACGCAGTTGTCGGCGCTGATATCGGAGGGCACAAAAACGCCCATGCCAACCGGCTGACCACTCATTTCACTGGTATGCGGCATCGAGCGCAGGCTCGCCGGTGCGATGGTGACCGAATAGGGAAGATCACTTGTAGCCGGAACCCAGCTCATCGCGCTCATGGGCACATCGGTCTGCATCTCTGTGATCTGTGAGACGATGTAATGGTCGTTGATGTAGCGGCCAAGCGCTTCGGGGCGGATACCTGAGGCATAGAGCAGCTGCGGGGTGTGCAGCGAGTCACAGGCAACGACGACCGTGCCGGCGCCGACGATGAAAGTCTCTTGAGAGCCGGCGCGGGCGAGCTCGACACCCGTGACCTTGCCATGGTCATGGATCACGCGGCGGCAGGCGGTTTCGCAGAGAATATGGAAGCGTTCCGCCGGCTCGTCGACAAGATTGCCGAGCACGACGTCGGTGCCGTGATAGCGCAGGCCAGCGGGACCGGGCGTTGCGGCAAGCGGCATCGGCTGAACGAAGCGGTCGGACGTGCGACCGGGATTGAAGACTTCGCCCAGGCGCTCACGCATTGCGATGGCGGCAGCATCGCCGGCGTGGGGATCCTTATTGGTACCGAGCAACTGCGCCGATACGGCGAGAGCCCTGTGCATTTCATCGGAGGGGATGAAGGGCACTAGTTCGATCTCAGACGGCACCGGCGTGCCCGTCGACCATTTCGTACCCATGCCGCCGACATTGGCTGCTGAGAAGCCGGCAAAGAGGTTTTCGTCCTGCTCATCGGCATCGTTGGCAATGAAAAGGCCCGAGCGTCGCAGCAACGAGTGATCAAAACCGCCGGCGCGGCGGGCTTCCCACTCTTCCTTGTTGATCGGCATGCGCGGACTGCGGTCACCGCCCTGGGCCTGCACTTCGAAGGCCGCGCGTTCATCAAGATCGGCGATATTGTCGAGATGTGCGCCCTTCTGCGGCAGAATCTGCGGGCCGGCTTCCACCATCAGGATACGCGCTTCCGGCCAATTGTTTCTGATAACACGCGCATAGGCCGAGCCGGTCGGGCCACTTCCGATAATGACGACGTCGGCAGACTGACGAGACATTCCTGCTATTCCCTATTGTTAAATCAATTTGATTTTAGACAAAGATGTATCGTAGCCGAAGTCAACAGGCATTGTTAAGTTGTCGAACAAAGTTTTAGTGAAAGCGCTCGAGGAGAGGCATTATGAAGATAGGTTTGAGTTCATACAGTTTCCGTTCGTTGATGCAAAGCGGCGCCATGCAGATCGAGGATATCTTTGAGTGGGTCGGCGAACATGGCGGCGATCATCTCGAACTGTCGACGCATTCCGTCGCGCCCGAAGGCCAAGACGTCCAGTATGAACTCGGCAATGACGCGGAAATGCTGAAACGGCTGACCGACGCATCTCAGAGAAGCGGCGTACCCATTTCCGGCATTTGCACATCAGGAAATTTCATAGATGACAGCGAGCGAGCATTCCAGCTCAGCCGACTAAAGCACTATGTCGAGCTTTGCGACAAGCTCGGCGTCCGCTTCCTACGCCACGATGTCGTGCCATGGTCGCTGCGTGCGACCGACCCAGGTCAGTTCGAAGCGGCCTTCCCAGTAATCACCGACGCCACCCATGAGCTTGCCGCGCATGCGGGCCGCTATGGCGTCACCACCAGCGTCGAGGATCACGGCTTCTTCATGAATTCGAGCGAGCGGATCAAGCGGCTTCAGCACGCCGTCAACCTGCCGAATTTCAAACTGACCGTCGATATCGGCAATTTCCTCTGCGTCGATGAGAATCCGCGGACGGGCACGCGGGCCTGCCTCTCTGAGGCAAGCTTCGTCCACATCAAGGATTTCTACGTGCGCCAGACAGCTCCGGGCGCGGACTGGCTGCAGACTATCGGCGGCCAGGCGATCCGTGGCGCGGTCTTCGGCTATGGCGATCTGCCGGTCAGGTCGATCGTCGAAGACATCGTCGCCTCAGGTTATGACGGCTTCGTCTCGCTGGAATATGAAGGCAACGAGCCGGCGCAATTCGGCTGCGAAATCGGGCTGAAGAATGCGAAGGCAATGTTTGCGGCCGCGGCCGGCCGCTGAACATTGCCCTTTAGCCTTTCCGTATTTCTTGGAAATGCGGAAAGGCTCTATCTCCTTGTTTCAAGCAATTCCGGACGGAAAACCGCTACGCACTTTTCCTGGAATTGCTCTTGCAATCTGAAAATCAGAGCGCGGCGATCCGGTCGACGCGCTTCTTGAGATCGGCGAGGCGCTTGCGGTCGCCTCCCGGCACCTCGATCGAAGCCCAGCCGGAATAGCCGATATCTGCCAGGGCCTTGTTGACTGCAGCCCAATCGCACTCGCCGTCGCCGAGCTCGACATCGAAGCCCTTCCACGGGCCTTCGCTGTTCATCTTTTCAAGACTGTATTCCTTGATGTCGATCTTCAGAATGCGCTTGCCGAGCGCTTCGATCCAATCTGTCGGCCGACCGTAGCGCAGAACATTGCCGACATCGAAATACCAGCCGAGCTTCGGATGGCTGAAGCGATCGATGAAGCCAGCGGCCTCAAGCGGGCTCAGCAGGAAGTCATTCCAAACATTTTCGAGCGCGATCGATACGCCGCTTTCTTCCGCGGCGGGCAGGATCTTGGCGATTTCCTCGCCGGCTCGCGCGTAAGCCGTCTTGTAGCTGGTGCCTGCATTGACGACACCGGGGACGAGCAACACGGTCGTTGCGCCATAAAGCTTTGCGTCATGGAGAGCCCTGACCATCGAATCGACACAGGCCTGGCGCGCCAAAGGATCGGGATCCGTCAGCGGACGCTTCCAATGTACGGCATTGACGAGACCGGGAATAGCAAGGCCGGTCTTGTCGCGGGCGTTCAAGACCTCGTCGAGCGGCAGATTATTGGGTGAATCGAGCTCGACGCCGTCATAGCCGAGATCCCGCAGGAGCTGGAACTTCTCCAGAATGGAAAGTGAAGGCTCCTCGACCATACCCCATTTCAGGCTGATTTTCGTGAGCGGACGAGCGGAAGCGGGCAAGGAATTACTGACAGATTCGGTCATCGATGGGTCTTTGCTTGGCGTGGACGGATAGACGGCGGCACTATGTCAGCCAACAGGAGGCCGATCAATCGGTCATTGGAGACCAAGAAGCGATACTGGTCGCACCGCAACTGGATTGGAGGTCTCGGAGGCATAGCCAGCTGAGGGAGATCGATGTGTCAGGCGAAGTGAGAAATTGCCCCCCCGGGGTCAAATCATCACTTCGCTTGACACGATGCTCTCATGCTTCCGCACTCGATGCCGTTTTCCGTAGAAAACGACTACGTACGGCTGCTCATATTTGCCCCACGGGTCCTTTCCTCCAAAGTGACTTCTGGCCACCACGGGAATTCTCCAGCTTTTGCAGTTGGTTATCCCCCATGCTGATCAGCAGGCGCCGTCAACGTCTGCAACAAGGCCCCTGCCATGTTTGTCGAGCACATAGTCTCGCTGATGCAGGATCAATTCGGCTGAATTACCTTCGTCCAAGCATCATTGGCTCAGACGACCAGCCAAACGCGTCATGAGATCCATCCGCTCATGAAAGATGGCCACAATCAGAGCCGGCGCGCCCTCGCGTGACAGACAAAAGACTTAGTGATGCTCGCACCGTGCCATTCTCAACCCGGGGCAAAGCGCACTCATATCCTTGAACGGCCCCCTGCCTTCCGCAAGGCTTGCGATGCCGCGCTCCAAAACCAGGACGTAGCGGCGCACCTGAGGGCTACCCCATTGCGCACGCGTGTAACGGATTACGGAGCGCAGATCGGTTCTGCCTCTGTCGTAAGGATATAGGCCGTCAAGCACGATCCTCGGCAGTCTCTTCATCGAGAATATCGCTTACGGTCTTGGTCGATAGTTTTCCGGCGAGCCCATTGTTGATGCGTGTGTCCATCAACGTCTTCAACTCCTGCCAGGCTCGATCTCCATCCGTGTCGCCAGGAAATAAGCGCTCAAGTGCGTATTGCTTGATTGTCTTGCCCTGCAGAGCAGCCAACGCCTTGAGGCTTTGATGTTGCTGGTCCGTCATGTCGATTGTCAATCGGCTCATCCAATGTACTCCCTGCGCTACGCAGCCCACATCAGCACATATGTGGGGCCGTTACCACTGCACAATGCTTCCCAACAGTTCAGTACACCTTCCCCGCGAACTGGCCTCGATGTCCACTGAGGCGAGAAGCAACGCTCAGTTTCGCGAAAAATGGATCCGGCTCCTTTCGGAGCCGGATCTGCTTTCAGAAAAGCAGCCCCCTACGCAATTTTGGGGATCAGATCGCCAACGGATGCTTTGGCATCACCATAGAACATTCTCGTATTCGGTTTGTAGAACAGCGGATTCTCGATCCCGGAGTACCCCGTACCCTGACCACGTTTGGAGACGAACACCTGTTTTGCCTTCCAAACCTCAAGCACGGGCATGCCGGCGATCGGGGAGTTGGGATCTTCCTGGGCTGCCGGATTGACGATGTCATTCGAACCGATGACGATCACCACATCCGTCTCGTGGAAGTCCTCATTGATCTCGTCCATTTCCAGGACGATGTCATAGGGAACCTTTGCCTCCGCCAGCAGAACGTTCATGTGCCCTGGAAGGCGGCCGGCAACCGGATGGATTGCAAATCGAACGGACTTGCCGGCGGCGCGCAGCTTGCGGGTGAGTTCCGATACGGCCTGCTGCGCCTGAGCGACGGCCATGCCATAGCCGGGGACGATGACAACGCTGTCAGCATCATTAAGGGCCGCGGCAACACCTTCGGCATCGATGGCGATCTGCTCACCCTCGATTGTCATTGTCGGCCCTGTCGTTGCGCCAAAACCACCAAGGATGACCGAGATGAAGGAACGGTTCATCGCCTTGCACATGATGTAGGAAAGGATTGCGCCGGACGAGCCGACGAGCGCTCCCGTCACGATCAGGAGATCGTTGCCGAGCGTGAAGCCGATTGCCGCTGCTGCCCAGCCGGAATAGCTGTTGAGCATCGAGACAACGACCGGCATATCAGCGCCGCCGATGCCCATGATCAGGTGATAGCCAATGAAAAAGGCCACGGCGGTCATCAGGATCAGCGTCCAGGCACCGGAGCCGCCGACATACATCCAGAGCAGGATGAGCGAGAGAACCGCAGCGGCCGCGTTGAGAGCATGCCCACCGGGGAGCTTCTTGGCCTTGCCGTCCACCTTGCCGGCGAGCTTGCCAAAGGCGACGACCGAACCGGTGAAGGTGACCGCACCGATGAAGACGCCGAGGAAGACTTCGACCTTCATTATGGCAAGTTCAACCGATGTCTTGTGGGCGAGGATGCCGGCAAAGCCATCGAGCGTTGCTCGCATGGTCTCATCCATGCCGGCAACACGCCAAGCCTCGATATGGGCGTTAAAGCCGATAAAGACCGCGGCGAGACCGACAAAGGAGTGAAGGGCAGCAACAAGCTGCGGCATTTCCGTCATCTGCACGCGGCTCGCCACATAATGTCCAAGCACCGCGCCGCCGGCAATCATCAAGACAATGATGAACCAATTGCCGATGCCCGGCCCAAAGACGGTAGCGATGACGGCGAGCGCCATGCCGACAATGCCGTACCAGACCGCACGCTTTGCGCTTTCCTGTCCGGAAAGGCCGCCAAGTGAAAGGATGAAGAGAACAGCCGCAGAGATGTAGGCGGCCGAAACGATACCGATCGTCATGTTGATAACCTCCTAGCTGATCACGACCTTTGGAACATGGCGAGCATGCGCCGCGTCACGAGGAAACCGCCGACAATATTGATCGTCGCGACCAAGACGGACAGGGCGGCGAGAATGACGACCAGCCAATTGCCGGAGCCGATCTGCAGCAGAGCACCGAGAATGACGATGCCGGAAATGGCATTCGTGACCGCCATGAGCGGCGTGTGCAGCGAGTGGGAGACGTTCCAGATCACCTGGAAGCCGATGAAGCAGGCAAGCATGAAGACGACGAAGTGGTTCATAAAGCTCGGCGGTGCGAATGCACCTGCCAGAAGCAGCAAGGCAGTTCCGCCGGCAAGCAGCATGCCCTGGCTCTTCGTCTGCGCCTTGAAGGCCTCCGTCTCCTGTGCCCGCTTCTGCTCGGGCGTCAGCTCCGCGGCTTTCGGTTTTGGCTTTTGCGCCGCGATCGCCTGCACTTTCGGCGGTGGTGGCGGGAAGGTGATCGCGCCTTCGAAGGCAATGGTCGCTCCGCGGATCACGTCGTCCTCCATATTGTGAACGAGTTTGCCATCCTTGCCGGGCGTCAGATCCGTCATCATGTGCCGGATGTTGGTGGAATAGAGTGTCGAGGCCTGCGCCGCCATGCGACTTGGAAAGTCGGTGTAGCCGATGATGACGACGCCATTGTCGGACACCACACGTTGATCTGCGATCGTAAGGTCGCAATTTCCGCCGCGCTCGGCGGCAAGATCGACGATCACCGAGCCCGGCTTCATCGCGGCCACCATGTCCGCCAACCACAGTTTGGGCGCATCACGACCCGGGATCAGCGCGGTGGTGATGACGATATCCATGTCCGGCGCAAGCTCCCGGAACTTCGCGAGCTGCTTCTCGCGAAATTCAGGCGATGACGGCGCCGCGTAGCCGCCGCTTGCCGCGCCGTCCTGCTGTGTACCGGCAAAATCAAGATAGACGAACTCAGCTCCCATGCTCTCGATCTGCTCGGCAACCTCGGGGCGCACGTCGAAGGCGTAGGTAATGGCACCAAGCGAGGTGGCGGTACCGATTGCGGCAAGCCCGGCGACACCTGCCCCGATGATGAGGACTTTCGCGGGCGGTACCTTGCCTGCCGCCGTCACCTGTCCGGTGAAGAAGCGACCGAAATTGTTGCCAGCCTCAATGACCGCGCGATAGCCCGCAATATTGGCCATCGACGACAAGGCATCCATCTTTTGCGCGCGCGAAATGCGTGGCACCATATCCATGGCGATGACATTTGCGCCCGTGGCTCTCGCTTGATCGAGCAATGTCGCATTCTGCGCCGGATAGAAGAAGGAAATGAGCGTCTTCCCCGGTCCGAGCTTTTCGATTTCAGCCACTTCCGGCGGACGGACCTTGGCGATCACATCAGCGGATGCGTAGAGCTCGTCGCAGCTCTCGACGACCGTAACACCTGCATCACGATAGGCCTTATCTGAAAAGCCTGCCGCCTTACCGGCGCCGCTTTCGATAAGACATTCGTAGCCGAGCTTTTGCAATTGCAGCGCGCTTTCGGGTGTCATCGCGACACGCGCTTCGGCAGTGGACCGCTCCCTTGGAGCTCCAACTCTCTTCTGCATTTATGTTTAATCCTCTCTCCACTCGTCCGCTCCACATCGGCCGAGCACCAAACGATGCAGCAACAACAAGGAAAATTGAGATTGTCTAGTGCACAACGACGCTAACATGACTGCTTTTTGCGGACGATCGAGATCTCTAATCGATTTTAATCGTATCGAGCCGCCAGAAGCCATATGACATAGAGAGGTGGATCAGTGGCCTGCGGCAAATCCTACCCGCGCGCACTTGGTAAATGACAACCTGCCCTTCCCCGCTCTGCCAGTTCAAAGCTGCAGGTTTCGCCACCTCCCCTACTGAACGGTATCATCGTGTCATGCGTATTGCGCGAAGCCCCGACCGAGCGACCAGTTCTCCTTCTCGACTTCGACAAGCGACACAAACACGTCATCCGATCGAAGGCCCGGATTCTCGCCAAGCAATTCGGCGATACGGTGGAACAGCACTTTCTTCTGCTCGACAGTGCGGGTGTTGTTTGCGGTGATCTGGATAAACACGAGATCGTCGCTGCGGACCATGCCAAGATAGGCCGGGTCGTAGCGGAAGTTCGCTGCCTCATGCTCCGTGATGATCACGAAGTCATTGTCTTCGGGCACGTTGAATGTTTCGTGCATCGCACGGTGGAAGCTGTCGCAGATCGCCTGGCGATAGCCTTCGGGCTTTCCTGCGCGCAGAGCGATGTGAGTGAGCGGCATCGAGAGATCCTTTCGAATTTGTCCTGGACTGCAGGTTAGCCGCCGATCTATTATTTTCATACGCTATGGATAGTGATTTTAATAATAACGACTGGAAATGATGAGCGCTCCACTTGATCTCGACGCCGTCCAGGCATTCCTGCACATTGCAGAGCTCGACAGCTTCACACGTGCTGCCGAGGCCATGCAGACGACGCAAGCTGCGATCAGCCTGAAGCTGAAGCGCCTCGAAAAGCGGCTCGGCCACCGGCTTGTCGAGCGAACGCCCCGCCATGTTCAGCTTTCAGCACATGGTGCAGCATTCCTCGAACCGGCTCGCCACCTGCTGGAGGCACATGATCGCGCCCTCAGCACATTTGCGCAGACCCGGCAGCGTCTCACCATAGGCATCAGCGATCACGTCGCAGGCCCGGAGCTTCCGGCATTGATCGCGCGTATGAACGCACAGGATCCGCAATTGCTGATCGAAATCCGGATAGGTTCGTCAGGTGACCTGCTACAGAGCTTCGACAGACGCGAGATCGACACGGTCATTGTTCGCCAATATTTTGGGCGGAGCGACGGAGAACTGCTGACGGAAGAACAATTCGGCTGGTTTGCCGCGCCAAACTGGCAGCGACGCGCGGGCGAGCCCCTGCCGGTTGCCACGATGGCCGAGCCGTGCGGCGTGCGCGCCTTGGCCGAACAGCATCTCGATGCCGGCGGTGTGCCATGGACAGAGGTGTTCGTTGGGGGCGGTGTTCCCGCAGTCGTTGCGGCTGTCATGGCAGGGCTTGGTGTTGCCGCATTGGCGCCGCGCATGTTGCCGTTTGGCGCGGTCGATGTCGGCGCCAGGCTCGGCCTTCCCGATCTCCCACGCTTGCCGATCCTCCTGCATACAAGGATCAGGGCCGGTCGGCCAAGTGACGCGCTTGCGGCTCTTGCGGCGGCGTTCAGGAGTGCGGTGCGAGGCTAGCAGGCTCATCCGCCCAAACGCAGTTGCTACCCATGGCGTCCTGCCGAAACCGCGCTTTGTTCAACAAGAGATGGGTGCGAGAGCGATTTTCGCATCCACCAGAGTCGAGAGGGCGGGGCCGAACCGTTCAGCCTCAGAAATGCCATTGATCAACTGGTTACGTCGCAGCTCTGCTGACAGACGGCGCGAAATGCGACATTGGGCAGATCGCGCCGAAGGTGGACATGTTGTTGTGCCGTCCGGTGTGGTCAGTAGCGATAGTAGCGGCGATGGTGGTGATAGCGGTGGTGGTGGTGACGAGCCTTGTACCAACCGCGATGATGGCCACGCCAATAATGGCTGCGGTAGCTGCGGTGCGACCGCCAGCGGTGAGGACGATGATGTCGCGGACCATGCCAATGGCGACGATGATCATAACGGACCGTCTGAACGGACGATTGGATCTCCGGCTTCGTCATGTTCGTCATCGGCGCCGCGGACGCAGCACCCGCACCGATAAGCATGCCGAGACCAAGAAGCGACGCGAGCAGATATTTAAAGATTTTCATAGCGAACCTCCGTCAACGTGATGATCCTGAGACCACGCGGCTGAACACAGCATGAATGGTCGTTTCCCCCTCATTCCGGTCGCGATTTCGACCAGACTCCGCTCACGTGGAGCTTCGAGCAAAGGCGGGGCCATGGCCTGTACGCGCCCTAAGCGGCAGAACTGCATCTAGGTACTTTCAGTCCAAAGTCCGCATTTAATCGAGACTTTGGTCCATGTTCATGAACAGCTCATATGGCATATTAACATCCGAGGCGAGGTTGAGCCTTTGCCAATGAATGTGTCCAAATCGGATGGAACGAAAACATGAAAAAAATCGTGATCTTAGCTCTGGCAGTCGCGGCGACCTTGTCAGCGTCACCGGCATTCTCCCAGGTTTACTTTGAGTATGGGGTTCGGCCCAGTTACGACTATGACCGGCCGCCGCCGCGGTACTATCGTTATCCCCCAGCCTACGCATATCATGACTATTATGGCGGCCCGAGATATCGCTATGATCGGCACTGCTGGACAGAGAGGCAGTATGCCTACCGGCATCACCATCGGGTGGTGATTCGCAGGACCGTCTGCGATTAAGGCACAGGAAAGCCGACTGCCTCCGGGGAGATTGGAATCCAAAATCTCCCGCACAGGTTCGTGCATCTAATGACATCCTGCTCGGCCCGCTTACGGCATCGTCAAAGCGGCCCGAGGCTTTGCCAGTCCACCTCCGGCAAGACCCTGTTGTCGCCACATATCAGAACAGCGCTGTCATCCCTCGAAACAACAAGGGCCGCCATACCGTTGGCGGCCCTTCTATCGTTGCGAGACTTTGCGGCGGCGCTTGGAACGTCTTGCTCGCCGCCAACCTGCCGCCGACCGACTTTTCGCCTCGCCTTGGAGGTGGAACAGCAGATTGGCATCAAGACCCACTGATCCGGCGTCTGCAGCGAGAGACCTACCGTGACTGAGCTACGGCACCGGTACCGTCGAGACCGGAGAAGCCGTCTGTCAGATCGAGTTTCGGCGCTAGTTTCGAACCGTTTTCAAGCGTGAGGGACCAGCGATTTCGACGCCCAAGCTGGTGCGGCACCGCTTCTCGGCCAGGTGCAATCGATCGCCGAGATCCGCCTAATATTTCCACCGTGCAAGTACCGCGGGCCACATATCGTCAACGGGTTATGAGGTGACCTATCGCCGGATCGAGTCCTGTTGGGGGCGGAGACTCGATCCGACGATAGAGCCGGCTGTTACACCGGCAGGGGGATGGCGCCCATTGACGCCAAACTTGCAAATGACGGCGGCGGAAAACTGCCGTCTAAATATTCAGCAATCGGAACATCCGCTCCGAGAGGCCGCGAGCGCCACGCCCTTAATTGACAGTTGTTTCATCGCCATCAACCGGCGTCTCGGTTTCGGATTTCTTTTCGAGAGCCTCACGCACTTCCGCGATCTTCCCCTTATTCGTTCCGGCGCCAAGGATGCTCTTTGCTTCGGCAAGCTCCTGGCTTGTGACCGGCTTGTTCGACAGCTGCTGCAACGCCGAACGCAGGGCGTTGTCGCTAAGCGCGGGATCCGTCGGCACGGCGGTTGTTCCATATTGTATTTCGAACTCGGCATAGGCCTTCACATAGGCTGCGAGCGCCGCCATCTTGGGATCCTTGGAGTTCAGATAGGCATGATAGTTTCTGTTCAGCGAATGAAGGCTGCCGGCGCCGAGTTTGGAGCTGTGCTTTTCCGCTTTCTCATCATGCGTCTTGGAATGCTTGTCCGAATGATGTGATTTTTCCGACCATGAAGAGCCCTGGCCCGTGGATGCGTTTGCAGACGTGCCGTCCGTGTCGTTACCACCGGCTTTTTCATGGTCGGATTTTCCTTCACCATGACCTCCGCCGTTACCGTGGCCGCCGCCGTCGCCATTTCCGCCCTTGGCGAAAGCCGTCTGTATCAGGCCGACGGCACCTCCTCCCATGGGGGCAACTGCCAAGATGAGGCCGAGGCTTGCAGTGCTGACGATAGAACGGATTTTCATGCGCAGTTCCTTTACGAAAAGCCGTCGCCTTCAGCGGCGGCCGTGTCTAGCAAATCATCTCGCACTACAATATTGCCGAAATTCTAGGTTTCTACACCGCTCGGACCTATGCCTTGGGCATTTGGACCATAGTCTGATTGATCGCGCCCGATGGTCGCTTAGATTGCTGAGGCGGGTAGCAGGACCCTTTTGGGGCGAAAGCGCTGATGATGCCGATGAGCGGCAGTTGACACCCGTGTCTGTCGGGATAGCTATTAGGAGTTGGGAGATCAGTGCTGATAATGCCGGTTCTGCGAACAAACCAAAAATACAAGATATCTCTGGTGGGTTTGATCGCGCGCTGGAATTCTCAATCCTTGGCGCGGCAGTTCCTGCTCGCGGGTGGCTTGGTCGCGCTCTGTGCGATGATTGTCGTGGGGGCCTTCGTCGCCAGTCTGATCGAAAACGCGGTCACGCGCAATTCGGCAGCAACGACTGCGCTTTACGTCGATAGCGTCATCGCTCCGCTTCTGCCGGATATGCAAACGACCCAAATTCTCGACGACTCCGTCAGACAGGCGCTGGATGAGACGCTCGGCCAGGGTGCGCTCGGCAATCGGCTATTTTCCTTCAGGCTTTGGCGCAACGACGGAACCGTTCTCTACTCCAACGACAAGAACCTTTCTGGAAAGCAATTCCCACTTTCAAACGACCTCAGATTGGCCTTTTCCGGCCAAATGGTCGCCAAGTTCAATCGGATCGACGATGTCGAAAGCGAGGCTGAACGCAATAGCGGCAAACCGCTTCTGGAAATCTACAATCCGGTTCTGCAACCCTGGTCTGGCAAGGTCGTCGCTGTTTCCGAATTCTACGAAGTCGCCAACGATTTCGAGGGGAGCCTCAATCAAGCGCGTCTGCTGAGCTGGCTCGTGGTTGCTGCATTTACGATGACATTTTTCGCGCTTTTGTCGATTATCGTTCTACGGGGCAGCCGCACCATTGACAGCCAGCGCGAGGCGCTCAACGGCCGCATTGGCGAACTATCGGCCCTCCTGCGGCAGAATGAGGCTTTGCGTGCACGTGTTCAACGAGCAACGCAACGGTCCGCCTCCCTTAACGAAAGCTATCTGCGCCGCATCGGTGCCGACTTGCACGACGGTCCGGCGCAGCTGATCGCCTATGCCTCCTTGCGTCTCGACAGCCAGACCCTCATCGCGCCCACCACGCAACCCGATGAGCGTGAGGCATCCTTGAAAACTATCAAGTCCAGTCTCGATGATGCCATGACGGAAATCCGCGGAATTTGCAGCGGGTTGATGCTGCCACACATCGAGACGGATACGCTGACGGACCTCCTGAAACGGGCGATCCGCGCGCATGAACAACGCACCGGCGTTTCCGTTGCGCTCTCCTTGGACAAGACACCCGCCGACCTTTCCACGTCGGCAAAGATATGCATCTATCGTTTTGTCCAGGAGGCACTCAACAATGGCTATCGCCATGCCGGGGGCATTGGACAGAAGGTTGCGCAATCGTCGGAGGACGGGCAGATCATTGTAGAAGTTGTCGACAAGGGGCAAGGTTTCGATACGAACGGCGTCGCGCCGCAAAAGCTTGGCCTTGCCGGCCTTAGAGATCGTGTCGAAAGCCTTGGAGGGACCTTTCAGCTTTCATCATCCGATCGCGGAACCACCGTGCGAATGTCATTGAATATCGAGGAAATGGAGCAGGCATGACAGCTGCAATCAGCTTGGCGGTCGTGGACGATCATCCCCTCTTCAGAGAGGGAGTGATCCGAAGCCTGACCGAAATGGAAGGGCTTAGCATCGTCGGGGAAGGCAGCAGCAAGGACGACGCGCTGCGTATAGCAGCGACCCATCGCCCCGATGTCCTGCTGCTCGATATTTCCATGCCGGGAGGCGGTCTGGAAGCCATCTCCCTTATACTCGAGCAGATGCCCGACCAGAAGATCGTGATGCTGACGGTTTCCGAGGCAAGCGACGACGTCATGGCGGCGCTCAAGTATGGCGCCAAGGGCTATGTATTGAAAGGCGTTGGCGCGCGCGCACTCGCCGATATCATTCGTAGCGTTGCGGCCGGCAACAGCTATGTCGCCCCCACTTTATCCGCACGTCTGATTTCGGAAGGCGGATCGAGCACCGAGGTCAATCCCTTCGTCGCACTCACAGATCGGGAGCGGGAGGTGCTGGAACTGGCATCTGGCGGATTGAGCAATAAGCATATCGGCCTGAAACTGGATCTGCACGAAAAGACCATCAAGCATCATATGACGCAGATCTTTGCCAAGCTTGGCGTCAGTAATCGCACGGAAGCTGCGATGGCGTTTCGCGACGAGCTTGAAAAGCGCCGTCAATGAAGGAAGGATTTAAGCCGCTCTTCATCGGCGGCCGTTGCGTTGCGGTTGACGATTGTTCGTCCTTTTGAATCCCTCATAACGTAACGCCCGCTCCGGATGTTTTCGCTGATGCCGTCCTTGTGACGAACGGTGAGCGAGCCATTGCCCTCGTTCACGGATTGATCGGAATAGGTCTGACTTTGCGTTGCGCTCTTGGTACCCGACTGCTGGCCATTGTCGTGTCCCTTGCCGTTTGAGCCGCTGTTGCCATTCCCGTTGCCGCCACCATTACCATTGCCGCCGCCGTTACCGCTATTGCCGCCGCCGTTACCGTTGCCGCCGCCGTTTCCACCACCGTTGCCATTGCCGCCGCCGTTACCGTTCCCACCCTTGGCTTCGGCCATTTGCTGCGCAAACGTCGCGGACGTGCCGTGGATGCTCATGGTGTAGGGAAGCACCGTGTTGACTAACGTCAACAGCAGGCACGGGAGGGCGGCAACTAGTTTACGGCGCAACAACACACCCAGCCTCCTCAGGCTCCGGTTGGATCCGGCGATCAATGCGGCGCAAAACGCCACCGCAGACCACCGACTGGCAAAGTTTTGATTCCCTATCAAATCGTCTCTATGCTGCGAGCGGTCAAGTCTAATCAAATGGATAAGGCCCCGTTCGGACTTCAGCAATTGCGCAAGCGACCTTTCGCCGAAACAACATCAGACCAACGTCGGAAAGCGAGACCGACCGAAGCCCCATTTCGGCTCGTCTTATCAAAAGCTACTCCTCCGCATTCTTCTATGCTGCGGGCAAACGCTCTAACCAGGTCGCTTTCGGCTGCGTCCAGCCAGCTGTCGCGCTGTTCGCCGGACTGCCAGCGAATAGCGAATAGAAGCTTTCCCGATCAGAAGCTCGCTTCTTGGGCAATACTCGCATTTGCCTGTCCCAGCAGATGATCGACTGTGAAATCCATGAATGCCCTGACCCGCGCAGAGACCATATGCCCCTCGCTATGCACGAGATGGATCGGAACCGGCTCGCGCTCATAATCTGCAAGAATGATCTTCAACCGGCCCGCCTTGACGTCCTGCGCCACCTGATAGGATTGGAACCGGGACAAGCCGGCGCCTGCAATTGCCGCGGCAATCGCCGTATCATTCGTGTTGCAGATCAGCGACGAGTTGATCGGAACACGGATGTTGCTGGCCTTGCCGAACAGCCATTCTGACTGCCCAAACAAGCCGTCGCGCCCGATGACCTGGTGATGGCGAAGATCTTCAGGGGTTTGCGGCTCGCCAAACCTGGCAAAATACTCAGGAGAGCCGCAAAGAACCTGCCTGATTGAGCCAACGCGTCGGGCGATCAGGCCGGAATCGGGCAGCGACGCGATACGCACGGCAATGTCCAAGCCCTCTTCGACCAGATTGGTCACCCGATCGACAAAGACGGTTTTGACCTTCATGTTCGGATAAAGGCGAAGGAAATCGAGAATGGCGGGAAGCACATGAATTCGCCCGAAAAGCACCGGAGCCGTCACGGTTAGCACGCCTGCCGGCTGCGTGTAGCTTCCCGCCGCATTGGCTTCGGCTTCGCTGATATCGGCAAGGATCCGACGGCAGTCTACCGCGTAGCCCTCGCCCGCCGAGGTGAGCTTCATCGAGCGGGTCGTTCGCACCAGAAGGCGCGTTCCGATATTGTCTTCTAGCTGCGCAATCGCACGCGTTACCGAGGGCGCACTCATGTGCAGGCGCTTTGCGGCAGGCGCAAAGCCTCCGCTTTCCACGACCTGCGCAAAAATTCGCATTGCCTGTAACCGGTCCATGCATACATCCCCTCTGATTATTTCAGATTATGAAATGGATATGTGCAATTTTCAATGCTTATCGACATATCGATTAATAGTCATAGTTCCTGCCATCAGATGCCAGGAGGCAGCCATGAAACTCTACTATCACCCCCTCTCCGGTCATTCTCATCGCGCTCGACTGTTTCTGTCGCTGCTCGGAGTGAAGCACGAGCTCGTGTTCGTCGATCTTTCGGTCAAGGCGCATAAGCAGCCGGAGTTTCTCGCCCTCAATCCCTTTGGACAATTGCCTGTTCTTGACGATGACGGGATAATCGTCTCGGATTCCAACGCCATCCTCGTGTACATCGCCAAGAAGTTGGGGCGGACGGACTGGCTGCCTGAAGACCCTATTGGAGGTGCTGCCGTTCAGCGTTGGCTATCAGTCGCAGCCGGCCAGATCGCCTATGGCCCGGCAATGGCGCGTCTGATCACAGTTTTCAATGCACCATTTCGTTCCGAGGAAATCATCCCTCGCGCACATGCCATTCTGATGCTGATAGAAGCGGCACTTGACGGTCGCGAATGGATCGCCACGGACAAGCCGACGATCGCCGACGTCGCGCTCTACAGCTATGTGGCTCGCGCGCCAGAAGGCGATGTCGATCTCGCGCCATATCCGCGTATTCTTGGCTGGCTTACGAGAGTCGAGGCGCTGCCAGGCTTCGTCGAATTCCAGAAGACCCCCGTCGGGTTGGCGGCATGACAGATATAGCGATAGGCGCGGACCTACCACGACCATCGCCGTGGCACGACGGCGAGGTCAGTCTGCAGCGATCGGCCGATGTCGAAGGCCGCATGAGCGAAATCGGCCCCAAGGTCATCCGCAATCATCTGATCGACCAGCACCGAGAGTTCTATCCGCTTCTGCCCATGGTCGTCCTTGGCGCAGTCGATGACGACGGCGACGCCTGGGCAACGCTGCGCGCCGGCAGGCCGGGCTTTCTCCAGGCGGCCGATCCCTATCACCTTGGCGTCACGCTTGCCCGGGAGGGTGCGGACCCGGCAGACGCCGGAATGGAGGATGGCCGGGAAATCGCCCTTCTTGGCATCGACCTTGCGACGCGACGCCGCAATCGCCTGAATGGTACGCTGCAACGCCATGCACGAGGTTTCGACATCACAGTCGATGAGAGCTTTGGCAACTGTCCGAAATATATTCAGGCGAGAAGCGTCAGCTTCATCCGCGACCCGGCCGACGTTACCGATATGCCCGCAATTGTAAGTTCGGCACTCGACGATACTGCCCGCGCCCTCATCAGCCAAGCAGACACGTTGTTTGTTGCATCTTATTTCGAGGGCAAGGGCAAGCGCCGCGTCGATGTCTCCCATCGCGGCGGACGGGCGGGCTTCGTCCGCGTCGGTGAGGATGGCTGGTTGACGATCCCGGATTTCGCTGGAAATCGGTTCTTCAATACGCTCGGGAACATCGCCTTGAACCGGAAGGCAGGTGTGACATTCGTAGACTTTGCCTCGGGAGGGCTCCTGCAAATGACCGGCGATGCCGAGCTTATGCTTGATCCCGCGCCGGATCTTTCGGTGAATGGCGCCGAGCGCTATTGGCGCTTTCGCCCTAGGATCGTAGCATGGCGCCCCGAAGCCCTGCCGATCCGCTATGACATGACGGATTGGTCACCATTCAGCCTGGCGACCGGAACATGGGAAAATCCAGACTTCAGGTCCTAGATTGCCTTTAGCCTCCTGGTCGTGTGGACGCAGAGAAGCCCGCGTTAGTCATCGATGATCGCGACAGCTCTTGTCCATCCGGCTGAAGCCTTTTCAATTTTTACAGGGAAGCAGGAGAGAGTGAATCCGGTCGAAGGCAGCTCTTCGAGGTTATGAAGCTTCTCGATATGGCAATAACCGCGATGGCGCCCGGCCTTGTGCCCCTCCCAGATCAGCGATGCATCCTTGGTCGCTGCATATTTCTTCGCCGTATGGATAAAGGGCACGTCCCAGCTCCATCCATCCGTACCGGTGACTTTCACGCCGCGCTCAAGAAGATGCATAGTCGCCTCGTATCCCATGCCGCAACCGCTTGCGACATAGTTGTCCTGGCCAAAGCGAGCGCCTGCAGCCGTGTTGACGACGACAATATCAAGCGGACGCAAGACATGGCCGATACGCTCGAGTTCGGCTTCAACGTCCCTAGCAGTGACGAGATAACCGTCCTCGAAGTGTCGAAAATCGAGTTTGACGCCCGGCTGAAAGCACCATTCCAGCGGCACTTCATCGATCCGCAGCGATGGAATGCCGTGATCCATGGTCGGATGATAATGATAGGGCGCATCCAGATGCGTGCCATTGTGCGTCGATAGCGTTACGCGCTCGACGGCCCACCCTTCGCCGTCAGGCAGATCGTCCGCCTGTAGTCCCGGAAAGAACGGCAGCAGTTGCGGAACGCTCTGCTTATGATCGATATAGTCGATGTGCGGGATTTGGATCGGGGGATCGGCGGGGATATCATTGGCAATCGGCACCGAAAGGTCGGTTATGCTTCGCGTCACGGGTTTCCTCCTCCTCGCAGGCCGTCAGTCCGCAATCAGGCGACGTCCCCAATCGTTGCGGGCTGGATTGAAATGCGGCTCTGAGGCATATGTGGTATGCATAGGACCGCATCCGGTTGCGATTGGTCAGGCAAACTCCTGACATCAGGCCATGATGGTGGATGCACTTTCGGCTTGTTGGTGTAGCGCACGAATAGCCGCTACTAGCCTTGATGGCTCTATTGATCGACGTCGCCTTTTATCGTCGATTGCGCGACAGATTCCTTGAACCTCACTCCGACCCCTCCCCCATTGGCCGGGATGAATTCGATTCCAGCGGCCTCCAAAGCTATGCGAACGGCATTTAGATTTGCGTTTGTGATCGACGGAACACCGTCCTCAACTTCCGCCCGGCTCACCGTAGCGACACCGACCCCGGCTGCGACCGCTAGATCCTTTGCACTCCACCGGATAAGCCCGCGAGCTGCGCGCAACTGAGCTCCAGTGATTTTCTTTTCATCATTTGATTTCGAATTGATCACTTTCATCTCATGTGATATACGTGCCGTTGTTCTGGTCCAAAGCTCAATCTCGGAATGGTCGAGCGAAGGAAAAGCGGCTGCAAGCAGTGCTACCAACACCGAATGCAGCCTAACCACAACCAAGCTTTAGGGAGCTCGGATCATGGGTGATTCTGAGAATAGCAGAACTTTGTCTTCAAATACCCGCATAAACATTATTTCGCGCACGACAGACTTTCTAATGCGAGGGCAGAAGCACCAAAACAGCAGCGCCGGTATCGATCCGGCGCATGCAAAGT